>JALOPT010000034.1 GCA_025453715.1 Methanoregulaceae archaeon
CAGCGGAGTGACGAAGTTCATCAGCTACGAGAAGAATACTACGCAGGTACGGCACCGTGCCAACCCGGTGCCACCAATATTGTCCGGGATCGGGGAAGTAAAAGGGTACGAAATTCATATGGGGATAACTGACAAAGGAGATAATCTTGAGGCGTTCGATAATGAAGGGGCGGTATCTGCCGATGGCCTTGTCATAGGCACATACATGCATGGCCTCCTGTCCAATCCCCCAGTCATCAATGCTCTCCTTTCATACCTGTATGAACAGAAAGGAGAACCGTTTGTACAGCTGAAAGAAACTAGCCCTGCAGACCCTTATGATCAGCTTGCCCTGCATTTTGAAGAGCATGTTGATATGAAAAAAGTAATAGAAATTTTTAATCTGACATAAAAAAATGAAAAGGCCCGGTTTAGAGGCCTCAATAGTGGCCGATTATCCCTGAATCCCGGTATCCGGGATTACAACTGCTTTTTTCCCTGTATATACAGATATTTTTTCTTCCATCTGGTGGAGGAACGAAGGGATTTCCGCTTTCAATTGTCCGACACGCACATCGAGTGCGACCCTGCTCTGCTCTACCTCTTTTAATTCACCCAGCTTCATATGGTAATGACGATCATTGGATTCTTTCTCATGAATAAAACTGCTCCCTGCGATTTTTCTCCGGGTCTCTTTCAGCTGATGAGTGGTTCTTTCAATCCTGTTGAAAATTTCCTGCATTTTCATCGGCAAAACCGCAGGATTAGAAAAGTAATGCTGTTCATCCTTATTTCTCAGAGATATATCACCGCGGGAAACCATTACAATGATTTCAGGTAGGACATCGTTCAGTTCCTCACAAAGAACGGTAATTTCTGGAATTTCGTTTTTTACGAGGAGTTCTGCAAGATTATGCACCTTTTTCGCAAGGGCCATGTGATGATCCTTCTGGGCAACTTTTTCCGCCCGTTTCAGCACATGGACTATCATGTCCCCGTATGAAGAAAACACCCCGGTTGCTCTCTGATGATCAGCCTGCAATTGTTTCTCTTCCGCATGTAATTCATCCAGCTCTTTCATCCTAGGGTCATGGCTCAAACGGCTGAGTTGTGTTTGAATGCCCTCAATTTCACCCTTCAGAACCATTGAACGGTCTGCAAACTGCAGGTTCTGGTTTTTTGCCTTTTGCAATTCTTCACATGCATGGCCGTAAGAATCATGGAGCTGGCGTATCTTGTTAAGGACTTCCTCTTTTTTGCGGGCTTCAGCAATTACGGGGTTCATGACATTAATTTCCCGTCCGATCTGGTCGATAGCTGCCCGGATAGCTTTCATATCTTCGGGAAATACTCCCATGAGGTACCTTCCAGGTCCTGCAGAGCTTTTAAGGCACCCCTTGAGGCACTCGGTGGCTGCCATATAAAAATCATCAGGCTTTTCCGGGAAGTCTCTGGTCAATGCAGACGTAATGGTTTTTTTATACAGGGGAAGGGATTTTTCAACGACATTCCCAAGTTTCGGGTGCACGACCCCCTCATGTTCGGCGGTGCCAAGTGATTCTACGAGCACCCTTAAATTTCCGATGTATCTCAGGATTTTTTCCCTCGAAGATCCGATAAGGTCTTTTTCTTTTTTCCCGACTATGGAATACTCTTCCTTCAGCCAGCCCGGGAGATCACCCGGTGCCAGGGTCAGGGGGTGCACTTCTTCTTTCCGGAATATTTCCTTTAACTGCCGAAACATGAATACACCAGTTTACCTTTAAGGAAGACATCCTTTCTGATACTACACTTGACCTGGGTGAACACGGACAAACTGATACCAGGTCAGTCATCACCTGCAATCCGGCGCAACCGTTCAACACCATCGATCTCATTGATTACTTTTACAACCGCCGGGGGTACCAGTTCTTCCCACGGTTCCCCGGCAAGCATCCTTCTCCGGATTTCAGTACCGCTATGTGTAGCTCTTTCATACATTGCCGGGGAGTTAACAGGGATCCCTGCTTCACGGAACAACCTGACAACAAGGGGATTGCTGGAGTAAATAATGTCAAACGGGGGTGCCAGTGACCAAACGTGCGATACCCACAACGCATTTCTCCTGATATCCTCTATAGGGATCACATAAAACGGGCAGCCAAGCCCTTCAAGGGCAGTGGTTATCATCAGTACCCGCTCGCCACCGGTAAACGGGTTCTCAATTTCATGGCTCATCTGGGCGCTCCCGACCCCTATTACAATCTCGTCAACGCTCTCCGCAATCTGGCGGAGTACTTTCTGGTGACCATTATGATACGGCTGAAACCGTCCGATATAGAATGCTCTGCTCATTTCGAAGCCACCATATTTGCGATCCTTGCTGCAAATGCGCCGGCTGTAAATCCTGAATCAATATTGACAACCGCTACAACCGAACATGACTGGAGCATACTGGCAAGGGCGGCCCTCCCCTGACCCATGTACCCGTAACCACTGCTAACCGGGACTCCGATCACCGGGCGGTCAACAAGCCCGGCAACAACTGCAGGTAGAGTACCCTCACGCCCGGCAGCGACAATAAAAACGTGGGCATCAAGGAGGTTTTTTATTGCAGGGAAAAGCCTGTGAATGCCGGCTGCACCGACATCATATGCTGTACAGACCCTGCAGCCCATTTCCTCGGCAATTACTTTTGCCTCTTCTGCAACACTGATATCTGAGGTTCCTGCCGTGATAATCCCTACAACGCCACCCGTGGCAACGGGCTGAGTTGCGCCAGGCGCTGAAAGGACAACCATTTTTGCAGCCTCGTGATAGCTGAAATGCAACCCCTTCTCCCCGCTTTTTTCCCTGATAATTTCCTCCTGCACGGGACTAATCCTGGATATCAGGCACCTGCCAGCCACCTCTGCATGACGGATTGCAATACCTGCAAGATGACCAGGTTCTTTTCCTTCAGCCAGTACAACCTCCGGAATTCCGCACCTGAGTACCCTCCCAAGATCAAGGCGCGCAAATTCACCAACTGCATCTATCCGCAAGCCTTCAATCTCCTTAACAGCTTCATCGAGCGAAATCTGCCCGTTATTCAGCCGGTTTAAGGCATCCCTGAGCATGTGATTCGGTTGCATGGTTTGATAATAAAGATATGGTCTGGCGTATAATTATACGTTCATCATATGAGCTATCTTTTGTATGTCGCATTATTCGGGGCAGTCGTCGTTATATTCCTCTGGTTACGTGATGCCAGGATATATTACCGGACGGGCCTTCCGGGGTACCGGAGAGCAGCGCGTTACGGGGTGCTATATGGTGCACTTGCCACCCTCGGGTTCCTCATCGCACTGCTAGGTACTTCCACGGAGATTATCGGTATCGGCATAGTGATGGCTGCACTTTTCCTCCGGGACAGGGGTACACGGGAAAAGGTATGGACTGATGAAAGTACGGTCGAGCGTTTCTTAGGCTCGGTTCATCACGGAAAAAAATAGGATATCAGACTGGAATGGTGAGAGCGAAATGATACAGAAGCCAAGGGGGACCAGGGATTTCCTCCCTGAAGAAATGGAGCGGCGGAGAGCAGTCGAGAAACGTATGCGCGATGTTGCCCGCTGCTGGGGTTATCGCGAAGTATGTACTCCTGAATTTGAAGAACTGGAACTGTTCACCGCGAGGTCCGGCGAGGGGATCATCGAAGAAATGTACGTATTCGAGGACAAAGGGGGCCGCATGATGGCACTCCGGCCGGAGATCACGGCGGCAGTCCAGAGAATGTACCTTAACGAGGCACGGGTTACACCAAAACCACTGCGATGGTGCTACTTCGCAGATTGTTTCCGGTATGAACGACCACAGAAAGGACGTTACCGCCAGTTCTGGCAGTTTGGCGTTGAATTGATCGGCGCAGATACACCGGTTGCAGATACCGAGGTGGTCATGCTTGCAAGAGACCTCCTTCAATCTTCGGGGGTTTCATTCACCCTGCAGATCGGCCACCTGGGTTTCATGAAAGCATTGCTTTCAGATATGGAATTAAAAGAACAGCGTATTTTACGGCGATATCTTGATAAAAAAGACTTCGATGGCCTGAAGGGTCATCTGAATGCTGGCGGGAGGGAAGACCTCTACGATTCCCTCACAAGGCTGCTCGAATGCCGATCACTTGATGAAATTACGGAAATTACCGGAAAAATACCTGAACATGGAAGGATTGAGGAAACACTTGATCTGCTCGATGAAATGGCTGTGGAATATTCCCTTAATCCGGGCATTGCCCGGGGACTTGATTATTATACCGGCATGGTATTCGAGGCATTTGCGTATAACCTCGGGGCAGAGAACCAGATCCTCGGGGGGGGTGCTTACCGTCTTTCTCATCTCTTTGGGGGAGATGACGTGCCGTCATCAGGGTTTGCTATCGGGTTCGATCGTGTAATGGTCTCACTGGGGGATTCTGCAGGAGAGCCGGAACGTGTCGTTGGCATCGTCTACACCCCCGAGGGAAAGTCTCACGCGCTTCGGGTTGCCAGGGTATTCCGTGAAGCAGGGCTCAGGACTGAAATAGACATTATGGGGCGTAATATTGGTGCCCAGATTACCCATGCATCAAAATCTGCACAGTTTGTCGCAATTATCGGGAAGCGCGAACAGGAGTCAGGCACTGTCACGTTAAAAGATCTGAACAGTGGTGAACAGCGTGAACTTGACCTCTCATCGGCAGTTCGCGAGGTGGTAACGAGTGGTCCTCGCGGATGAGCTGGCCAAGTCCCAGAGAAGCATCAGCGTTGCAGAATTTTTCGAGAAAAATAAGCACCTGCTGGGGTTTGACTCCCCTACGAGGGGAATTATCACCACCGTCAAGGAGGCTGTTGATAATGCCCTGGATGCCTGTGAAGAAGCCGAAGTCCTACCTGACATCTACGTGGGTATAAAACGGATATCCGGGGATGTGTTTCGTATTATTGTAGAGGACAATGGTCCCGGTATCATCCCTGAACAGATACCCTATGTATTCGGAAAACTCCTCTACGGTTCCCGTTTTCACCAGATTAAACAAAGCAGGGGCCAGCAGGGTATTGGAATCAGCGCGGCGGTCCTTTACGCACAGCTTACCACCGGGACCCCTACCCTGGTAATTTCCCGGACAGGTGCTGCGACACCTGCCTGCCAGGTCCTTCTCCAGATAAAAATAGAGACTAACGAACCGGATATTATCAGCCAGGAGGGAATCGAATGGGACAGGGCCCACGGCACCCGGGTCCAGATTGAGTTTAAAAGCAGTCTTGCCGCTAAAAAAAGACTCCTCGAATACCTGCGTTACACGGCCGTAGTAAACCCCCATGCAAGGCTCCGTGTCGACCTTGATGATGAAACGGAAACATTCGAGAGGGTGAGCGCTGAAATCATTGTATGCCCGAAGGCAATCCAGCCGCACCCGCACGGTATCGAGATCGGGCAGCTCCAGCGAATGCTTGCATCGAGTGAAGACCCGGTTGAATTGTTCCTTGTATCGGGTTTTTCCCGTGTAGGAAAGAAAACGGCACTTGAAATGTGCCAGATTGCTGGCATATCCCCTGCAAAATCCGCCAAAAAACTGACAAAAGAGGAACAGCGGCAGTTAATTGCTGCTATGCAGCAGGTAAATGTACCAGCTCCCCCGGCATCGCTCTGCCTGTCACCGATAGGGGAGGATCTGATCATCAGGGGCCTGCGTAAAGAGTTCCCGATGGACTTTGTCAAGGCCAGGACCAGGCACAGCTCAGTGTTTTCAGGGCATCCCTTCATGGTTGAAGCGGCACTGGGATATGGTGGAAAACTCCCAGCTGAAGGTAACGCCCAGATCCTCAGGTTCGCAAACCGGGTACCACTGATGTACCAGCAGGGTGCGTGTGCAATCACCGGCTGCATCACGGAAATAAACTGGAAAAGCTATTCTGTCTCCCAGCAGGGACTTCCTGTTGGCCCGTTACTTATTCTCGTCCATGTAGCCTCGACAAATGTCCCATTCACCAGCGAAAGCAAAGATGCGATTGCATCGATCCCTGAAATCGAAAAGGAGATCACCCTTGCCCTCCAGGAGCTCGGACGCGATTTAAAGCAGTTCCTTTCAAGAAGGGACAGGAACCGGCTCGCCGAAGACCGGGCCAGGGCGGTATGCGCTATTATTCCTGAAATCGCAGAGAAAGTAAGCGAGATTGTCGATCTGCCAGTCCCGGATATCAGCCCCATTGAAGGGCGTATCATGAGAAAGATGGTTGTAAAGAGGCGGCTTTCAGGCGATATCGTCATGATCGAACTGAATAACTATACTGATTTCAATGGCACAGTTTCGTTATATGAAACATCACCTGACAATGCCGATGATGCCGAACCAAAGGCAGATTTTGTGACAGCCCTTGATAACGAGTTTACCAAGGTCTGGCAGGTGCCGATGGCGCCGGGTGCAAGCTGGAAGGTTGTCTGGAAAGGGAGGGGGGGCGGAAACCTCGACATCCGGGGAATCGATACCGGAAAACTCGTGGTGGTGGACCTTAATGTCTAAAGCAGACCTCAATAAGCGGGCCATTGAAAGCCTGCAAACCATTGCGCAAAGCTGGTACGACCAGATAAAGAGCGGAGTGATACCCTCAATCAACCTGCCCACCAGGACAAAGCACAACATTGAGTATGACGACGAGAGCGAGGTCTGGAAATATGGCGAGAAAGAGAGTACCCGCTCTGCAGGTTCGGCAAAAAGTGCGATGCACATCCTGAAGATGGCATGGGTAATCTGGTTTTTGAAAAAACAGATCGGTGAAAACCGTTCATCGACGTTAAGAGAACTGTATTACATCTCGGAAGGCTGGAAAAAAGCAAAATTTGGAGCACAGGATGAGAGCAATTTCCTGATAGAGGACCTTGAGATACTTACCGATATGCAACGGGAGGCCTTTCATTTAAGGCCGGAAGAAGACGGGGCTACAGTTTTCGGCCCGATTGAGTTAAAGGAAGTGACCAGGAGAGGAGAGCGGAAGATCCATTGCCGGGATGATGTGGGAGAGGCGGGTTACCAGATTCCCACCAATGTTGATACCATCGATTTCCTGAATCACGATGCCAAATTCGTCATTGCGATAGAGACCGGCGGTATGTATGCGAGGCTTATCGAGAACGGGTTTGATGAAGACTACAAGGCAATCCTTGTCCACCTGAAGGGCCAGCCTGCCCGTTCAACCCGTCGTGTCCTGAACAGGATTAATGAGCAGTTCAAGCTCCCGGTTGTTGTCTTTACGGATGGCGACCCCTGGTCGTACCGGATTTACGCAAGTGTTGCTTACGGGGCAATTAAAAGCGCCCACATGTCAGAAATTCTTGCCACACCACAGGCACGGTTCATCGGAGTGCAGCCAAGCGATATCAGGGACTATAACCTCCCCTCAGACCACCTTAACGAGCGTGATATTGCTGCCCTAAACAGTGAACTTTCTGACCCACGGTTTGCCACAGACTACTGGAATGAGCAGATCAATTTACAGCTGAAAATGGGACTGAAATCTGAACAGCAGGCATTTGCGGCCAGGGGGCTTGATTTCGTCACGAAGGAATACCTCCCGAAACGGCTTTCTGATATGGGTATCCTCTGACATTCCTGGAAATCCAAGCAGGTCCGGGATTTTCTTTAATCCGATCTTCCTTATTTTAGCTCCCCGGAACTCCGTGTATTGGTATTTGCAAAATTGGTTAATACTCTGGATTATACCATGAAACGGAACGCAATCCATGCGATCAGTAGCATAATCGCAGAATACTTGAGTCCTGCAATTGCGCTGCCTTCCCCCATCTGCCCTGCCACGAGTCCCGAAAAGATTCCCTGGATCATGGCTGCGTGGGCAAACAACCTCTTATAAAAGAAAAGATTCAGGTTTTTAATAAACTGTGGGCCAGATTGCCCCCCTGCCTGTGCAGCCGTTGCCATCGTTGTGAGAAATGTCGTAACCAGGACAAAAATAACAAACAGGAATACCATGAACGATACCAGCACGATAATGACGTAGATCATCATGTTGTTATTCCGCTCAGTTTTGAGCTTAACGAATTCGTAGGTATCATTGGCCGCAGCACGTAGTACTTCGCTGGCGTCACCGCCAGCCCTGCTCGCTTTTGCAATCAAGTCGACACTACGGTCTGCAAGCGGGGTGCGAAGCCTCTGCCCGAACCGGTACATTGCCTGGACAAAGGGCACATTCCATGACATTTCGCTATCCATTTTACGGATATATGGCGTTAACGTGCTGTATTCCCCAGCCGAGACAAGGTGGACGGCATTGGGTAATGTCATACCACTGTCATTCATACCAGCCAGGTCACGGAAGAAATTGGGAAGCGCTTCTTCGAGGTTTTTAATTCGCTTTGACTCCCTTGTATAGAGAATTGACAGGGGAACAATGGCGATAAGGATGGAAATGACTGCGATATCATCAATAATTGTTGTTGTAAAGAGAACTGACAGACCGTACTGCCTGATCATGGTAGCCGTCCCGAAGAGGAAGAAAAGGATGGATACCGGTAGACAGACAATGAGGATATTAATGGGTTTTTCTGTAAGGACTTTCAGGGGATGCCTGATGAACCGGCCAAATCCTACCCGGTGAGATCGGTCGTAAGCAAGTTTATCTTCGATCTCCCGTTCCGCATCATCAGAATAACTGACGCGTTTCCCGGGTATGTTTTCTGAAGTACCACTTTTTCTGCCCAGTCCCGGAATTTTATCCTTCCAGCCCATTTCAGCCCTCCGGTGTCATTGAACTGATCATAATAACGAACATGATACTACCAAACGGGATCATCATGTAGATAATTACATACAGGAATATGGGGTTCGCATTGTTTCCGATGACCGACATAATCGACTGCAGAATAATCAGGAAAAGGGGTCCTGCGACCATCGCAGTAACATATGACTCAGCAATAAGACCCAGGGTATCGAGGAACAGTTTCTGTGTCTGCCGGTTCTCAATCGAATACTGCTCAGCTTTTGTCCTGAAATAGACCGTCAGGTTACTCCCGCTCGAAATACTACCCATTGCACCCTGGATAAACTCCTTCATTCTCAGGCTTGGCGTTGAAACTGAGGTGATTCTGAGGGCGTCAATGAGGTCTTTTCCAAACATGTCAATTTCACGCACAATGTAACGGGCTTCAACAGAACTCTCGCCATAAATCGTGCTGTCTGCAAGCTGTCGGAAAATTTCGGCAGGCGGGATACCTGCAGTCGACATTGCAGTGATGTAATTGATCGCGTAGGGAAGGGTCGCATCGATATTCCTGCGCCGGTTGCCGGCAACCATAGAAGGGTACAGGTTATAGATAAGATAGGTCAGCCCTCCAAAAACAAGCAGGGAGATGATTGTTACTGCCACGGTCCCGAGGAAAAGGCTGTAATTTGCAATTGGAACGAGTGCGTCGGGCACAGCCCCACGATAGGTGACAAGTTTCGTAAGCTGGAAAATGAATGTGATGGTTCCAATCCCGAACGCTGCAAAGAGACCGACAAGAACCGAGGTTACAAATGCTGTTGAAAGATATACTTCAAAGGGGGTCTGTATTCGGGCGGAGAGCAGGTCTTTCCTTAATTCCGAATATTTTTCACGCCGGGCTTTTACCCTCTTTCCGAGTAGGTTGAAGCAGAAGCGTTCATAGCTATTCATATAGTTCGGACCTCACCTTTTGTATGACCGCTTCAGAGTCCCTGAAATAGGATACGAGGATGTTGGATACATCCCGGAAGTGGCGGATTTTCTTGATACGCATCCATTCGAGGACTTCCTGCCTTCTCTTTAGCTCCTCCCTGATCCGCTCCTCATTCCACCCTCTCTCTTCCATGATCTCTTCTAAAATGAAGGATTTTCCGGAATAGGTTATCTCATCCGTTGCCTGCCTCCATTTGAACACTTCGTTCGTAATCAGCTCGTTCGTCCGTGGATCAATATCGAGTATTTCGATGATCTGTTTATTTCGACGTATTCTCTGACCGCCAACCCTTGCCTGGACCTGGACACAGACAAGGTCGAGAGCGGATAACATATTTCTCGGGACATCAAGGGGCGGATTTTCAATCCTGTGCACAACACTTGCAACCGAGTCCGCGTGAATTGTAGAATAGGTCACGTGCCCCGTACTCATCGCCTGGAACAAGGTCTGGGCCTCTTTTCCACGGACTTCACCAACAAGGATATACTCAGGCCGCTGACGGAGAGCAGCCCTCAGGAGTTCATACATGTCGATCTCTCCCTTCCCTTCAGAGTCGAACGATGCACGGGTGATACTTGGAATCCAGTTGGGGTGCGGCAGTTTCAATTCACGCGTGTCTTCAAGGGTTACGATCTTTGCGAGAGGCGGAATGAAGAGCGCAATCGCGTTCAGCGCGGTAGTCTTCCCGGATGCCGTCCCACCGGCAAGGATCAGGGATTTCCCCGTTTCTACCGCAAGCCAGAGAAAGGCAATTGACAGGGGGGAGAAGGTGTGCCATTCAATCAGGTCAGTCGGTGTGATAGGTTCTTCCCTGAATTTACGGACAGTGAATGTGGACCCGTGTGCCGTTACTTCCTGACCCAGAGTCATCTGGATACGGGACCCGTCGCTCATTGTCGCATCAAGCATCGGTTCTGCGATAGAGATGTACTTGCCTGCCCTCTGGGCAAGTTTTGTTACAAAAGAGTCCAGGTCCTCAGCATTGGTGAACATCAGGTTGGATTTCATTGATTCATAACGGGCATGATAGACAAATATTGACGAATTGACCCCGTCACATGAGATATCCTCAATATACTTATCATGCATAATGGGGTCAATCAGGCCCTGGCCAAGGAATTCCTTCTCCATGTTATAGAGAATTTTTGCCCTCTGGACCGGGGTCAGGGACAGTCCATAATCCGCAATAATATCATCTGTCACTTTTTTTAGCGTAATTTTTGCAAACTCCGGCACAATATCCCTTGAATTGATGTCGAGCCGTTCAAAGATCCGTTCTTTTAATTCGGAGAAAAGGTCCATTTCTGCCGGAGAAAGGACAGGTTCCAGCACGGTATAAGTGTACTCGTGCGTGGAGTTGTCATATACCACCCTGACATAGGCATAGGGCTCATTGACAGGGTAAAACTCAAGCTCCTCAACCCCAGCTCTGGGCTTCATCACGAGATCGATGAGCGGCCCGTGGATTTTCGGGTTGTATTCCTCGGTCTCATGCCTTATTAGTTTGAAAAGGTTGAATTTACCAAGGATTCCTCCTTTTTCTGCCGCTGCTGAGCCATCCCCTTCCTGGTCGATGTGTATACCGGAAACGCCGCCTGAAGGGAGGCCCGCCTCCCATATTTTTTCAATTCCCTCAGGGACGCTGCCATCTGCCATTACAAATGGGGAGGTGCGGCTCTTCAGCTGCACCTCATCTATCTCAAAACTTACACCTTTCGGAAGAATAAGCCCGCTTATTCCCGATATCTGGTCGATGCTGACTATTTTTTCATCCTGCTCGCTGACATCATCAGACCACATCGTCTTTGCCCCTTTAACGACCCTTGCAGGGGATTCCTGACTGGCAGGCCTGGGTGCAGCAGGTGTTGTTCCCGTTGTCTTTCCCCTATCGGACACGGGCGTAACTTCCATTGGCACGCCAAGAGGAGGTTGGGTTATAGGTTGTGAATCGGATGGAGGGGGTTGTATTGAGAAGGTAACTGGCGGAACAGGTGACGTCCTTATAACAGGGATTTCCGGGGCAGCAATCACCTGATCAGGGGGTACTGGTGGTGATGGGGTTTCCGGGGGTGTAATAACCTTCTGGACCCCGATGCGTTTCATGAGCGCATCTAGGTCTGTTACATCCTTTGCCTTCGTATCTTCGCTGGGTATTTGAGACGGGGTCTCCTTATCAGTACCCTTCTTGGCTGCAAGTATTTTTTTCAGGAACCCCTGTTCCTCAAGTTCATCATCATTCATTGTTGTGTAGCATTGATGTTATTCGCTGAGCTATAATATTAAAAGGATCTTGCAACCATTCCCTCA
>JALOPT010000035.1 GCA_025453715.1 Methanoregulaceae archaeon
AGTCCTTGACACAGTCCACTTTCATGGTACGTCCGAGGATCTGGTTGCTCTTGCCGCCGACCTTTCCGGTCTTCAATGCCTCGTCGATACCTGCGAAGTTGACTGCGACCGTCCTCTTGGTGAGGTCGATAATCTTCTTCATGCCCGGGTTGACCAGTGGGCTGACTTTTTCAAGGGTGACGCCACTCTTGAGCAGCTTCCCCTCATCGTCATAAAGGTCAATTGTTTCCTTGTATTTTGCCATAATTTTCCTCCGTTAATTAATTTTAACCGACTGTACAATACGTTCACTGAAGAGTGTGAGCGCCATGGCTCACGGATGCAGGCTGAAGGTCACTATTGCACGTCCCCTCATGGGACAGTTGTATATTCATATACTCTTAATATAAGTGTTGCGTTTTTTATTTTTTAATTTTAATATAATACTATTAAAATAATTACTTATAATGGGGGAATATTCAAATATTACCCCCACATCACGATTCAATAATTACGTTGGTATGAACAAAAGTTAAAAAAGTATCACGAAGTATTATAACAATACTTCACTTGTATGAATTTGCAGTGCGCTTTTTTTGTCAAAAAGATCAGATTTTCTGGTATAAGTTACCGTATACCATCTGGCCTTTTCTTTTCTTGTGACGCTCACCGGTGTCACCGATATAATGTGCAAATTTTGCGGTTGTCCCTTCAATTTCAAGGTCAACATCATCGACGTACTTGAAACCCGGCATCATTACGTCGATAGTACCGAAGATGATGATGTCCCCTTCCACCATCTGTCCTGCGACTTTGCTTGGTGCATTTCCTTTGACGATGATTTTCCCGCCTTCTGCATGGGTTGCAAGGTGGACATCCACGTCCCCGTTGATGACCATCTCACCCCCTGTCATATACATACCAACATCGCTGCCGGCGTTCCCCTTTACAAGGATCTTTCCGCCGGACATGCCACGCCAGTCGCCACGGTATGCAGCACCAAGGTAATTTCCGGCATTCCCCTCGATAATGAGTTCGCCGCCTTTCATACCTGTTGCAGCAAATGCCTGGATGTCGCCCTTGACGGTCATTTTACCGCCGGACATCCATGCACCTGCGTACAGGTCGGTGCTGCCTTCAACAACGACCTCGCCGGCACTCATCTTCATGCCGAGGTACTTGACTCTCTTCACATCGCCCTTTACAACGATCTTCGTTTCCGCAGCGGTTGCACCCGCATTGCCGGAAACTTCGAAATACTTGCCCAGCGTGGACTTCGTATTCCCTTCGTATACATGGAGTTCTGCGATCTGTGCTGCTGTTTTTCCTGCGAATTCATCCGGGCATACATGCTCTGCCTCGAGGTACAAAACCGGAGGGTTTTTCATGGTAATAGTTACGGTTTCCATGTTCCACACCTACGCCTGTGTTGCATCTACCTCTAAGGCAAACGGGTTCGGGACGAAATGGTGTCCGAGTGCCTCGTAGTTTGCCTGGGTCATGCTGTAATATTTCAGGAATTTCTCCTTGATATCACGCATCACCTGCGGGTTGTCCTTCACCTTGGCATCGACCCAGAGGGTGCGCTTGTGGCCTGTGTTTACGATGTCACCGTGCGTAACGACCTGTACACCACTCTTGAAGACAAATGCTGCGCGTGAGAAGGCTGTCTCAATCATTTCGGGGTCAGCCAGTGGCTTGTCCGGGTTGAAATCATACACCGCAACATCTGCGTCCATGCCTGGTTTCAGGCCTCCGCAGATATTGGCAAGCCCAAGGGACTTTGCCGGCCCTGCACGGGTCATCTGGGCAAGTTCGTAGAGGGTAATCTCACGGTCGATACTGCCAAGGGTTGATGCAGCGATGACCTTGTCGGCATTCTTGAAGGTATTAAGCCGCTCGTTACGGGCCTTCTCTGACATCAGCCACTTGAAGACGCGGGGGTACCGGGTGAATGGTCCTGCATTCGGGTGATCCGTCGTTATGAAACAGCGCATCGGGTCTTTTGCGAGGAGGGCAAGTTCAAGACCTATTGACCACTGGATTGCACAGACCTTGATATCAGGGCTGTAGATATACGGCACGACACCGGCCGCAGTCTCGAGCTCCACGTCACAGTTCGCCCACTTCAGGTGGTTGAGACCTGTCAGGTGGTGCTCGAACGGGCCGTCGGCTGTCATGGTGGTGGTCTCGTCGAGAGTAACATTACCCGTGTCCATCGTGAGGTTCTTGTGACTGTTCACGAAGTTCATGATCTCTGTTGCCTTGGACTCGAAATTACCCCAGTTCTCTCCACCGTAGGAGTGGAACTGCATGTGGGTAATATGCATGACCTGCTCACGACCAAACTTGTTCTTCGCCTTGTAGCCGTCAGCGAGGTTCAGGGTATCAAGGGTTGTCTGGTAACACCCGGGGTTGCCGAGGTTATTTGGGTGGATGTGCATCGAGTGCGGGAGACCGAGGTACTCGTTTGCCTCGATCAGTCCCTTCACAATTTCTGCAGGGGTGATATCGAAGTACGGTACCGGGTCATGGATCGAGAGACAGTTCAGCCCCCATCCCCATGCTTCAGTGCCGCCGGGGTTGACGACCTTGACTGCATATCCCTTGGTTGCACGGAGCAGCCAGGCGATATAAGCTGCGGTGTTCTCTACCTCGTTATTTTTCAGGTACTCCATGACGAACCAGTTGTTGCCGAAAACAGGGAATGCACCCTCGTCAATAATCGGTGTGTCACGGATCTCCTCGTGCACGTGGCGTGAGAACATGGGGGGCATTGCAGCCTCCATTGCCGTGGTATATCCCATCTTGGCATACTCGTAACCGGTCTTGAAGGTGCTCGGGATCGAGTTCCCTGAGCCGGTGCGTTCAATCCCTTTTGTTGCCGTGCAGGTGAAAAGCTTGTCTTCCGGACGGTAGATCCGGCCGAGGTTGACCTTTGGGCCTGCGATATGGGCGTGGATCTCCACTGCTCCGGCCATGACCGTTTTTCCTGCGGCGTCGATGACCTTTGCAGATTTTGAGACATCCGAAACGATTTTGCCATCCTTGATAGCAACATCTGATTTATCGCCCTTGATACCCTGGACGGGGTCAAATACAAATCCGTTTTTAATGATATATTCAGCCATACTTATGCGACCCCTTTGAGTTTCTTCACGCGATCGCGGACCATTGTCAGGAACTCCTCATCAGTTAGCATACCTTCTGGAGGTTCCACTACCTTACGACAGTCGATTGGGACGTTATCCATACGGTACGCGTTTCCACCGGTCTCGACACCGACGAATGCAACCGGCACATGCAGTTTAGAGACTCCGCTGGTTGGCGTGATGTGGGGGTCAATGCATACTGAATTTACCTGTGCAATCTTTTTAACGGCGCTGATTGGGAAATGTGCTCCCGGATCGCTTCCGATGACAAACGCTGCATCAATTTCACCACGGGTCAGGAGGTCGATTGAACTCGTGTCCCCGGGGTTGTACCGCGGGAACCCGCGGGTAAGATCAACGGAATACGGGTACCCGAACTGCCAGGCGAGAACCTCTCCGGACCCGGTCACATTGTAGTGACCACGCATTGGCATGATGGAGAATTTCGTGTATTCGTTGAGGTCTTTTGTAACAGCGATTGCTTCATCGATGTTGTGGTTCTTACCAAGCGACTGGGTAACACCCATACCGAAGAAGATGATCCCGAACCGGCCTGCTTTCATAATATTAGCTGCCTCGATGATCTTTTCTTTTGGTATACCTGCTACGACATCCGGGAGCCATTCGCCTTTAAATGCAACACGGAAGGCGTTTAAAAGCTCGTAGTCCTGCCCCTGGGTGACCTGGAGGTGAATATCCGCCATCTTTGCGGTATCGGTAACACGCGGGTCAACGACTACCAGTTTGCGGCTCTTGTGCCCTTTCCCGGTGAAAAATCCACGTGGGAATATCGAGTAACGGGACATGTGGCGTGGGTGGGCATGGCATGGGTTGCATCCCCAGAAGATAATGGTGTCAGCCCGGTTCTTTACTTCACCAAGGGTGCAGGTTGGCAGGCCGATGTCCTGCACTGCAATCAGGGTTGTTCCGTGGCAGACTGCTGCTGTGTTATCGACACATGCACCGCACATCTCTGCTATTTCATGTCCCATGCTCTGGGCTTCACAGTTGGTCGAGCTCCACCCGTACATCAGCGGTTTTTTTGCACCTGCAAGCATTTTTGCCGTGTAATCTGCTGCCTCGTCGTAGCTGGTCTCTTTCCATGTGCCGTCAGGCTGCTGGAACCGTGGCCTGGTGATCCGGTCTTTCGCCTGTGAGTGCAGGAATTTTTCTGCTCCGATTGCACAGGCATTATACACATCGAGGATCTGTTTACCGTCATCGGTTACTGCGACCTCAAGATCATCACAGAGCGTGCCACAGAACGGACACACTACATCGGTTACAGTCTTTGTCATCAGACTTCACCCCTGCATGCTTTCTGTACAAGTTCAACGCCGAGAAGAATCGGCTCGTTCATCGCGACTTCCACTTCAACAGGTGTTCCCTTGAAGGTGGGCATACCGGTAGAGTACGTGTTCGGGTTGACAATCTGGTTAGCCCAAGGCCCCATCGGGATAAAACCTACACCAGGATGTGGTCCCTGGGAGGTCTCCTGTGCTTTTACAATGACTGTGCCATATTTACTGGTCACGCGGACATTGGTATTTTTCCAGCACCCGAGCTTCTTGAAGTCAGAATCGTCCATCTCAATAATCCCGCAGGCTTTGCGATAGAGGTCTTTTTCTTTTCCCCCCTCCATCGCAACACCCTGGTGGATAGTACGGCCGGAAATAAGGTTCAGGGTAATCTTTGCCATATATGTTCCTCATATTTTATTATCCGGTTCAATTATAAGGCAGGCTTTTGCGGCAGAGGGCTTTCCCCCCTCTGTCACCAGTCCCTGCCGGACCCTTGAGCCGGAATTGTTGTGCTAATTATTTCGTCAGTTCTGCGAGAGGGCTTGGGCCAAGTTCTTCCACGGTCTTGACGACGTCAGTGATAACTTTACCCCATTTTGCACCTTCTGATGCAGAAACAAAGGTCATTCTTAACCGCTTGTCCTCGAGACCAATGTTTTTCAACAGGTTCTTGACAAGGAACAACCTCTTGGCCGCCTTGTAGTTCCCTTCGAGGTAGTGGCAGTCGCCAAAGTGGCAGCCTGAAATAAGTACCCCGTCAGCACCGTCGGTAAATGCCTTCATGATGAAGAGCGGGTCCACACGTCCCGTGCACATGACACGGACTACACGGACATCGGGCGGGTACTGGATACGGCCACCACCGGCGAGGTCCGCACCGGCGTATGAACACCAGTTGCAGAGGATCCCAAGGATCTTGGGCTTGAATGCACCCTCCTCGCGTTTCGGGGGAGCTTCATGTCCTGCCATTACTGCTCACCTCCAAGGAGGAATGCATCAATCTGAGCAACAATCTGTGGCGTTGCAAAGTGGTTCATCCAGATTGCGCCACCCGGGCAGAAACCACCGCAGGTACCGCAGCCTTTACATTTTGCTTCTGTAACCTGCATGACTTTTCTTCCATCTTTCTCTACGAGAGCAAGTGCGGTGTATGGGCATAAATTGACACACATCCCGCATCCTGCGCACTTCTCCTCGATACACTGGGCGAAGTACGGTTCAAGTTCCACATGACCGGTATGGATCGGTATACTTGCTGCCGATGCAGCACCTTCTGCTGAAGCAACCGTGTCAGGAATATCCTTTGGTCCCTGGCAGGCCCCTGCAAGGAAAACACCGGCTGTAGTGGTACCGCACGGGTTTAATTTCGGGTGTGCCTCAAGGAGCCATCCGTCCATGGAACAGGACACACCGAAGAGTTTCCTGGTCCTGTTGGTGTCGGCTGCGGGCTGGACTGCTGCTGCAAGCACGACAAGGTCGACTTCAAGTTTCATTGGCCTGTCAAGAAGGGTGTCATCTGCATACACCATGAGGTTCTTCGTGGCCGGGTCTTCAAGAATGTTCGAGACACGTCCACGGATGAACTTTGCACCCTCGTCCTGGATGCGGTAATAGAACTCTTCGTACATCTTACCGAAGGACCTGATATCCATGTAGAAGATATACGGCTGGCATCCCGGCATCTTTTCAATGAGCTGGTGGGCATGTTTCAGCGAATACATGCAGCAGAACCTTGAACAGTAAGGCTTGCCGATCCCGGTATTGTCCCTCGAACCTGCACAGAGGAGGAATGCGACCTTCTTTGGTGCGACCCCGTCACTCGGGCGGACCATGTGGCCACCGGTCGGACCGGATGCACAGATCAGGCGTTCGAACTCAAGGCTGGTGATAACGTTTTCATATCTCTTGTAGCCCCACTCGGTCTTGTTCTCGATGGGGAAGATATCGTACCCGGTTGCAAGAATTGCTGTACCAACCTTTACCTTGACAAATTCATCTTCCTGGTTAAGGTCGATTGCTCTCTTTTCATCACCACAGATCTTGACGCAGAGGTCACACTTGATACAGGATTCCTTGTCAATGGTGTAGATAAGGGGAACGACCTGCGGGTGCTGGATGTAGATTGCCTTCCTTGGCTTCATCCCTTCTTCAAAGGTGTTTGGCTGGACGACCGGGCAGACTGCCTCGCAGTCACCGCAGCCGTTACAGCCCCCTCCGACTATGCCTCTTGCCTCTGCCTCTTTTGGAGTGAGGACGCCACGTGCTTTCTTCCTGATGGTGACATCGAAATTACCGATGTAACCTTCTACGGATTCAACATCGCAATAGGTCATCAGCTCGATATTTTCGCTCCTTCCGACGTCCACCATTTTCGGGGTGAGGATACACTGTGAACAGTCGAGGGTCGGGAACGTCTTGTCGAGCTGGGACATGCGACCGCCGATGGTCGGGGTCTTCTCGACCAGGTAGGTCTTGATACCGGCGTTTGCCAGGTCGAGAGCGGCCTGCATACCTGCAACACCTGCACCGACGACCATTGCTGCCCTCTCAACAGGAACACTCTTCGGGAAGAGGTCTTCGAGGAGTGATGCCTTTGCAACAGCAATACGGATTGCGTCCTTTGCTTTGTCTGTTGCCCCTTCCGGGTCATGCATGTGCACCCACGAGTTCTGCTCGCGGATGTTTGCCATCTCGAACTTGAACGGGTTAAGGCCACCTTCCTTGGTTGCCGTCCTGAACGTTGGTTCGTGGAGACGTGGTGAGCATGCCGCAACAACGACCCCGGTGAGTTTGTTATCCTTGATTGCCTTATCGATTACAGCCTGCCCGGGCATCGAGCACATGTACTTGTAGTTGTCAACATAGGCGACATTCGGAATGGATTTTGAATATTCCTGTACTGCGTTGATATCCATTGAACCGGCAATGTTTGTACCACAGTGGCAGATGAAAACCCCTACCCGTGCCTCTTTCTTTGCCTCGGGCTGTTCTCCGATTGCGGCTTTCTTTGGTGCCTGTTTCTTTACTGCAGCGGTGGTCTCTTTCTTGGGCGCTGTCTCTTTCTTGGTTTTTCTTTCAGCCATGTTCAGTCCCTCCTCACAGCACCTTCTGCAGGAACGGTTCGCAGCTGATCGCATGGAGATCAAGTGCAAGGTCCTGCGGGCTCATTCCCTGTGCCAGTCCAAGAAGTTCACAATAGTGGAGTACTGGAAGGTTGTATTTGACCCCGAATTTCTCCTCGATTTCAATCTGGCCGCGGTCAAACTGGAGCTGACAGAACGGGCAGATATCAGTGAGGGCATCAACTTTTGCATCCTGCAGGTTGATCAGCTTCTCGTTGGCGATATCAAGTGCATGTACGATATCATAACCCCTGACACCGCCACCGGCACCGCAACACTGCATCTTCTGACGGTATTCGACAGGGGTTGCACCAAGAGCGGCGACGAGTTCTTCCATCCAGGTCGGTGCTTCGGTGTTCAGTAAGTCCTGGTCTTTAAAGTCACGCTCTTTTTTCGGCTTCATGAGGTGACATCCATAATGGACGGCAATCCTTGCACCGGTCAGCGGATTCGTAACGCTGTCCCTTACTTTGTCTACTCCGACAATATCCTTGTCGTACATGAGTTCTGCAAGGTGGTAGACATTGATCGAGCCCTTGAATTCCATATCTATGGTCTTTAAGACTTCGTTGACTCCGTCACGCAGTTCATCGTGGTGTTTCAGCTTGTGGTTCACTTCCCAGATAGACTTGTAACAGCCATTGCAGAGGAGTGCAATGTCCATTTTCATCTGTTCGGCGAGCACGAGGTTGCGTGCGGCCATCGCATACCAGACGTTTAAGTCAATGGAACCGAATGCACCTGGTGCAGGGCAACAGCTGGCGCCCTTAAGCTCGACAAGTTCTATGCCGAGTTTCTTGCTTGTTTTAATTGCTGCTGCTTCAGCACCGGGATACCGGTTTGGAGCAATGCAGCCGAGATAAAATGCGTATTTATGTTTTGCTTCCATGGTTGCTTACCCCTCCCGTTCCTTGACTATCCTGTCAGCATTCGCCTTGAGTTTATAATAGTCCAGGATCTTCTGTATGCCTGGGATGAATTCCTTATATGTGTGGGTAGTTGGTGGATCGGCATCCATTCCAAGTTTTACACGGGCCGCCCGGTTTACATCATTGTTTGGGACACCATGGCCGGTTGTGTAAATCGCCTGCACGGTCTTTAAGAAATTGACCGGAATGATATCACGTTTGAAGGCGAGGTTTCTCATCGCCATGATGACATCGGTCGGTGCGATGTCACGCGGACAGCGGTCGGTGCAGCTGTAACAGGTGGTGCAGAGCCAGAGGTCCGGGTCAGTCAGGGCTTCTGTTTCAAGACCAAGCACAACACGCCTGACGAATTTCCTGATCCGGTACGAGCTCCTTGGAGCTGATGGACAGGAAGCGGTACATGTACCACACTGGTAGCACATGTGGGGAATTGTCATCGAGATTTTCTCTACCGAATCCGTGAATTCAGGATGAGCATCATCGCCGTACATGTAGCGGTCGCGGAGTTTGGCCTCCAATGCTTCTGGATATCCTTTTATTTTTGCCATACCTGTCACCTCACGCCTTCTCCATCATTTTCAGGTTCACCTGAGCAGGGATATCTTCCTTGACCTTTGATGTCCGCTTCTCGAAGAGTTTTGCCTTGATTTTCTTGAACAGCTCAGTTTCCTCGCCTTTCATCCGGACCCCGTCTCTCTGGAGGACAATAATATCCTCACCCGGGCATGCATTTACACATGCACCACAAAGAATACAGAAATCCTTGTTGACTGCGATTGTGGACTCGATCTCGCCCTTCATATCCGCTGCTGCCTTCGGGGTTGGGAGATAGATGGCATTTGCAGGGCAGATATCCACGCAGGTTGAGCAACCACCGGGACATTTTGCTGCATTAAATTCAATATCCCCGGTAAAGATCTTCTCAATTGTGATGGCTTCTGTCGGGCAGTTCACTGAACACCATGTACAGGTGCAGCACTGCTTCTGGTCGATATTTACTTCACCGGCCATCTTGTCGCTTACAATCTCGCGCTCTACCGTGATGCACTCTTCAGGACAGAGTTCAACACAGACTTTACATGCATCGCACTTTGTCTCGTCCCACACAACTTCCCCTTCAACCTTGCCGCTTTCGGCGGTGAATGGCTTGTGCTTCACATCGATTGCAGGACAGACTGCCCCGCAGATTCCACAAAGTGTGCATTTCTCATCATCAACCTTGAATGTGGTCTTGCTCTTCAACGCAACCTGCCGCTCATTTGCAGTTGCATCAGTGCCCTCGTAAACCGGGACATCACGAAGAATTGCATCCCTTGGGCAGACCTCATCACAGATTGTGCACTTTACGCACTTTTCCTGGTCGATCTTTGCTGTCAGGTCATATTGTGGGAACCCTTCCTTTTCAAGAATGGGGAGCCTCTCTTCGCCATCGACCTTGTGGGTCAGTGCATTGAATGGGCACATAATTACGCAGACGCCACAATAAACACACTTCTGCTCATCAATATCCACTGGTGCAGCGTAATCAACTGCACCCCGCCGTACCGCCCCTACAAGTCCGAGAACGATCGCCTCTTCAGGACAGGCATCAACACAAACGCCACATCCTGTACAGACTTCCGAATTCAGGATCAGGGTACTCGTGTTCTGCAGAAGTTTCTGCGTATTCACGAAATTTACTCCATCCCGTACCTTGGAGTATTTAGGAAACAATGTCATGTATTTTACCTCACTCCGTTTACTCACTGTACCTTTGCCTTCCCTGCACTCCAGGGACCGGCCAGTCTGATAACATCATGTGGACATGCTTCGACACATACGCCGCAACCGGCGCAAAGTTCTGCCTTGAAGTCAAGGACGACAGATTTTCCGTCCTTGACCTTGTAGATCTTTTCTTTGGTAACTGGATCTACGGTATGCAGCTCTAATGCGTCAACCGGGCACGCCACCACACAATTGTTACAGCCGGTACAATGCTCCATGTTAATATGCACTGCAAATGCCATGCTTAATCACGCACCAGCTCGATCGATTTTAAAAATCGATATAAAAAAAGTTGTAAAATAATGTAGATAAACTCTTCTGAATTGCAATGGACAATTGTTGCATGTTTAATCCGGCCATTAAGGTATAGCGATTAACTGATAATGAAATAAAGTATACATACTTACAACGAAGAGAAAAAATTTATGCGCTATTTTGCATGATTTTTCGATTTTACCCGAAAACAAGGGCAAACCAGGGGTATTACATTGTTCCGCTGTGGCACCCCACCCGGATCTGAAATTCAAACAGAATTACCCGGTTAAATTTCATGCATACCCGGGATCAGGTTGATGGGATGGAAATTCCTGCTATTGAAGATTCAGTGCAGTCCACTGTTCCAATTAACTTCCATTCATTGTCAGGGTGTCAGCACCGGGAAAAATCGGGCTGAAATCCGGGACATTTATAGGACCAATAGCGGGGTAGATCGAACCTTGACGTTAATGATCCAGCGATGAAGAAACCCGGGCCTCCTCAATAGGCTATACTCCCTGAAAATTTGCCGGTTTGCCAATTGAAGCACAAGGATAAAATTCCGCGGCTGGAACGTTTTTTTTCTGAAGGAAAAGGCCGGTATGTTGATGGTTTATAGTAATAGTGTCCCTGGTTATCATTGTCCGTGCCCACGCCCGGTCAGCGCTCGACCTTCTGGAGATCTGCTGAAACATCACCTGAAAAGTTCATCGAGACGAAATCTCCGGTTGTCGGTGCAGACATGGAAAAGTCAGGGGTCTGATCATATATCACAACAATGGGTGTTTCTGGTGCAGTAAAATCAAGTATATGTCCACCACTTTTCCTGTCAGATGAAATATAGTGGAGGTGGTACCCGGGCATATTGACCCCCTTCATAAATGCAGGGAGGTAGAACCCGACCATAGTCCCGGATGTATTCTCCAGCCTGGTAACCACCTGGCGGGTAGCTGCCCCGGCAAGAGGCGGGTAAGGTTTTTCCTGCCGTGGAATGGCCCTGACGACCATTTCAGGGAAGGTGGCATCAACCCTGACCGCATAGATAAGATTTTTTGAAGGGAGCCCGTTATCGATTCCTTTCGTGAAGGAAGTGAAATCCCTGCGTCCGCTCACGGTAACAGTCCCTTCGTTGTCAAAAAATGTGACGGATGCAAACGGCACCATCATCGAGGGGTCTGCCTCACGGACAGAACCATCAGATGTTACCTGGTAATACCGGCCATCAAGGGCAATCATCTCCCCGTCAAGTGCATCGAATGTCCCGATTCCGAAATTACCATGTTTTTCCACTTCTCCCGCAGGTTGCACTCCCTCATATGCCCCGAGCACCAGTGCATCAATGGTTGATACCTGGTATAGGACATCCCGTTCCGCGGTATTTTTTTCCGGGACCGGCCAGGTTTTTTTCCCTGATTCGCTGAGAATAATTCCTCCTGCAATTACCATGATAACAATTGCCACGGCAAAGACGGCAATCAGGTGATGTGC
>JALOPT010000186.1 GCA_025453715.1 Methanoregulaceae archaeon
GTCTTTATCAACAACCTTGCCCCCTGAGGCTTCCGAATCGGCAAATGTAAGGTAATCAACGGGTGAATGTCCAATCATCTCTTCCTTTGAGTACCCAACGATTGCTGCACCTTTTAAATTCACTGCAAGTATGTGGTTGTTCTGGTCAAGGTACCAGATCCCCTCACCGGCATTTTCAATAATAAAATGTACCAGTGAAGGTGGAAACTCTCCCCGCCAGTGAATTTCGTGTGGTTGTTCTTTTTTATTCATGAGATTGACCAGATATGAAGATCCAGGGAATTCCTGTGTACATTTGGAAGGTTTTCTTTTACCTGGTTACGTTTGAATCAATATATGAAGAAGATATCTTTCATGGACACTCTATGCCCGGTTATTGGACCTTCGGGACATAAGAAGAAGAGGATAGATAACACTCCGTCTCAAGAAATTGACCCGGTCTAATTTGTAACCGGATTCGGGAGACCAGTAAGAGAATTCACCTGCAAGATAAATGGTGAATAAAAAAATTAGTGTTTTTTGGGCTTATTTGACCACAGGCCATGTTTATTGCAATATGAACGGGATTTTACATCGGTTGAGGTAACCGGGAAATCCGCTTCAGGTGAATCGCCTGGCTGCAGACCTTTGACATGAAGATAATTACCAGCCCTGACTTCGATCCATTCAATATAGTGCTCCCCCTCCATCGGATGCGGGACAGATCCGACCTTTACCTTAATCCCGCTCGGCGTCTTTTCTACCACAGGCAGGTGCTTTTCGTTCCCCTGGTCTTCTGCCTTTTCAATCTGCAGTTCCATGGGCTGGTTGCAACAGACACTGCTCCCCGCCCCGTTATGGATTACCATGACAATCTTGCCGCACACGTTACATTTGAACACATCGAGCATATGTTTGCCTCTCTATTAGGAAATTCTCCTTTGAGATATAATAGTATCGATAGGTCCGGGCCGGGAGGCATTTTTTCAAAAAGCCACGAGAACGGGGGTACTCCTACAACGACGAAAATGAGTATCTATATTGAGTGCTTATGATAACATAACAACCGGACTGCCGGGAATAAAATCAGGGAGGAGGCTTTGTCACATGTATTCGTGCCGTTATTACCGGATATATGATATTGGCAGGGAAATTGACCTTGAACGGCTGGAAAAAGCTCTTGCTGAAGCGCTTGCAGCGAATTATTCCTTAGGGCGTGCCAGTTTTCAGCGGGTCAAGCCAAAATCGATCATGATGGAAGACCCCCCCCTGATGCTCAGAATGAATACCGTCCGTGTAAACCGGGGCGCAAGGGACTTCGATTTCTGGGTAATCGCGAAGGTCTACGATATCGGTGCGATAAGCCTGTGTTTTGTGTATGAAAATAGTAAGTCCCCTGTACAGGATTTGGAAGATACAGCAATCCTCTTTTTCGGGCAGGATGGAATGGCAGGTATTTTCCAGCAATACCTGACGACAATCGGGGACATACTTCGCCCGCACCTTAAAGAAATGACGATTGATTTTGACTTTTTTGAGGACTACACCATCTACGTCATGGACAGGATTGACCACGCCATTGATCCTGTCACCCTGATGACCGGTGAACGGGGGAATATTTCCCCACAGATGCGCGAGGAGATTACCAGGAACTCGCTCTCCTACCGCACCGATGACCTGGCCATTCTTTCGTGGGACTCAGCCCTTTTATGCGAACCCGAAAACCCGACCGACATTATTGACCTGATAGAATTTGCAAATGTTCAGGTCCTTGAGCTCCGGTATTATGACCGTGAACTGACACGCCAGATGGAAAAGATGTACGACGATATAGACCTTGCCGACAAACTTCCCGGGTTTTCCCGGAGCAGGCAGTACCATGCAATTATGGCCGGTCAGATGAGGACATCCGCAGAGATATCAGAGATCATCGAAAAAGTAAACAACCTGATTAAAGTAACGGAAGATGTCTATTATGCCCGTGTCTATGACATGGTGCTCAAGGTAAGCAGGAGCCGACAGTGGAGCGACAGCGTCAGCAGGAAAATTGAAGTAATCCAGGAGACCTACTCGATGCTGTCAGACGAAGTACGGATCCAGCACTCCAATAACCTTGAATGGGTTATTATCGTCCTTATTGCACTTGAATTTATATTCGCTATCTGGCAGGCAGTTACATAAGTATGTAACAATCCGTCTGATGGGACATCCCAGGTCAGCAGACATTTATCTGAACGCCAAATCCGGGAAAGGTATCAATAATTACAGGGAAAATGGTTAAGAGAATGGTATTCAACTGTAAACAATGCGGGACATGTTGCATGTATCTCGGAGATTATATTGAGATAGATCGTGAGATTCGTCCTTTTGAATTTGAATGCAGTTCCGTTTCCACAGGGACACCATTTCATGCGAGGGTTGACGAGGACAAACGAGATCTCTTTCTCGATACGACATGGATATCGGAGCACCCCTCTGCATGTCGTTTTCTTCGCCCTTCCGGGGAGCGGATTGTCTGTACGGTCCATGAAACAAGTGCTCCCCAATGCAAGTTCTACAGGTGTGTGGTTTTCAGGGTATACTCACCTGAAAGGAAGTTCCTCGGAACAGTGACCGGGACCCTTGCATTGCATACCGACAATCTGGAACTTCAGTCGGTATGGGAAAAAGGGGAACGGCTGATACCCTGGGACTCCCCGGATGCAGAGGACAGAATTGCAGCCTACCTCATTGAGAACGGTTACATTCCCGAATGATTTTAACCGTCGGGACAGTAGAGAAAATACTATCATAGAACCGCCGTGTAAGGAATGCCGCGGTGAGGTAAGGTATTCACTTTGGATCACAATGATCCCGGCATTTTAACGCTATATTGTCGCTGCAGCAGTCATCCGGGGGCCTGGTTGAAAATACCGGGATCTTCATACCCTGTTCCAGGTTAACATAATTTTAAGTTGTGTTTTGGGAATAAGCCCTTGTCCTTTGAGGGCATCTTCCGTAATATTAATTGCTTCAGGTGAAAAAAGGGCTGTTACGAATGATCCCATGTAAGGTTGTTACCGGTACAATCTTTGGCGGACATGACTGCGCCGGGCACCCTGAGTCCCAGTCAAGGCTGCTCTGCGCAATGAAGGGTATTCCGGGTGATGTGAAGGTCCTCAGGCCAGAAATTGCATTCCATGAAGACCTTGCCCGTTCGCATGACGAAGCATATATCAGGTCAATTGAGGAGCGTTGCCGGGAATGTCCACCAGGAAAATGCCGGAACCTGGACTCTGACACCTATATTACACGTGATTCCTACACTATATCACTGCTGGCTGCAGGTTCTGCAATACAGGCAGTTCATCAGGTTTTTTCAGGTCATCACTGCTTTGCAATGGTCCGACCTCCGGGACATCATGCGGGAATAAGAAAAGCAATGGGATTTTGTATATTCAATAATTCGGCGATTGCAGCATCCTGTGCACTCATGCGATGTGACAGGGTCGCAATCGTTGACTGGGATGTTCATCACGGTA
>JALOPT010000187.1 GCA_025453715.1 Methanoregulaceae archaeon
CTCATGACTTCAAATTCAATTTCCTTCCAGCCCTGCACACTCTGTTCTATCAGCACCTGGTGAATTCTCGACCGGTTAAGCCCGAGTTCTGTGATCCTGATTAGTTCTTCCTTTGTCTGTGCAATACCGCCACCTGCCCCTCCAAGAGTATAGGCAGGCCGGATAATTGCCGGAAGTCCGACACAGTTCAACGCCTCCTCAATCTGCCTGAGATCATTGAGAATATAGCTGACCGGGACAGGTTCACCGATCTTTTTCATCAGTTCGCGGAATTTTTCCCGGTCTTCGCCCTGGTAAATCGCTTCAAGCGGAGTCCCGAGTATTTCAACACCTTTTAATGCGCCCCGTTCAGCCAGCTCAGCGGTCATATTCAGCCCGGTCTGTCCACCCATCCCGGATAAAATCCCATCCGGACGTTCCTTTTCGATAATTTTCGCAATAATATCTGCCCTGAGTGGCTCAATGTAGATCTCATCTGCCATGTCAGGATCGGTCTGAATTGTAGCAGGATTGGAATTGACAAGGACAACCTTTACCCCTTCTTCACGCAGGGCCCTGCAGGCCTGGGATCCGGAAAAATCAAACTCGGCAGCCTGTCCAATCTGGATTGGTCCGGAACCTATCAGGAGCACCTTTTTGATGTGCTGAAGTTTTGGCATCAGGAGATCCTCCTGAACATGGAATCGAAAAAGAAGGATTCAGTATCTCTTGGACCTCCGTGTGCCTCGGGATGGAACTGTACAGTCGTTACGTTCAGATCAGGGTTTGTAAACCCTTCCAGGGTCCCGTCATTCACATTTTCAAACGAGACCCGGCACCCTTCAGGCAACGTGTCGGCAGCAACTGCATACCCGTGATTCTGGGTAGTGATAAAGATTTTCCCGTCACTATACCTGACAGGCTGGTTTGTCCCCCGGTGCCCGAATTTCATTTTATAGGTCTGTGCACCTAGTGCGAGACCACAGACCTGATTACCCATACAAATCCCGAAAATGGGAAGGTTTCCCGCCAGGTCTTTCACACACCGGATTGCGTGGGTTGCATGAACAGGGTCCCCCGGACCGTTACTGATAAAAAGTGCATCCGGGTTGCATCCGAGAATAGCCGAAGTACTGGCATTATAGGGATATACATAGACATCCGCATCCCGTCTCCTGAGACTGATTACCATATTTTTCTTAATCCCGAGATCAATTACCGCAATACGTTTTCCGCTGCCTTCCACGTGGTAGGGTTTTTTGCAGGAGACCGCGGGGATGAGGTCTTCATCTGAAATCTGGGGTGCGGTTGCTGCACGCCTGACTGCATATTCTCCATTATCCTCCCCGACAACCAGTGCAGCACGGAGGGTCCCCATAACACGGGTCTTGATGGTGAGCATCCGTGTATCGATACCACTCATCCCGAGCAGGCCGTTGTCCTCAAAATAGCGGGCCATTGGTATGCCGGTAGAAGGTGAAGCGCAGATTTCCCGGGCAAGACAACCGAGGGCCCACGGTTTTTTTGACTGGAAATTTTGCAGGTCAACACCATAATTTCCAATGAGCGGGAAGGTGAAAAGCAGCATCTGGCCAAAATAGCTCGGATCGGTAAGGGCTTCCATGTAACCGGTCATCTGGGTTGAGAAAACGAGTTCCCCCCGGCACTCACCTTCAACCCCGAACCCTTCACCAGTCACGTATGTCCCATCTTCCAGACCAAGAACTGCCTTCATGATTTCCATATTTAATGTGTCCGGCAACTTATTAACGATGTTGCAGGAAGCAGTGAATCAGCCCAGAAAGGAAAAGAAAATATCTTCTTTCATCAAGGTGGCTTCAGGCGCCGGGAAAATTTTTTGAAAAAAAGAGGAGGAAGATATTCCCCGAATTTCCGGATAGAGAGTAATTAGGATTCAGCTCTCAAAGCGTATTTGCCCCGGACTGGTAGGCATACGACTTTGTGAATGACCTGATTACGCCATTAGCCGAAGATCTATCTTCATACGTCAGATCTGACGCTTTGGCCGTGGTGTTCCCGCTTCCACCCTGGAGGTGTATACGCATGTATGCGGAGACCAGTCCTTGTGCAGGGATAACACCGTTTGCCGTGTTGACTCCATGAGCATTGATACTATAGGTCAACGCTACAGGTACGTCCGCTGTTGCCATAACTGTCCTGCTCGATGCCTGTGTCGAGACTGATATGTAGGTACTGTCAATATGGCTGCCTGCCTGGACAATGTTACAGAATGCAGGGAGTACACTGCTGCCAGCTGCACCAAACGGACAGAGGAACTGCCCGGCTGCTGATGATGCATTTCCGTACGTATCAATAAGCAGGCTCTCATCCGAGACCATATTGCCACCATCAAGCCCCTCAAATGTGATTTGACGGGATGATTCAACATTGCTCTGCCCAATGACCTGGTCACCGGTATTGACATTGAAATTCTTTACATACACAGTGTGACCGTTCATCGCATTCGTATTTTCAGAATATACCGTTGTCTGGGATGAGCCACTGCTGGAAGTCCAGGCAAGGTCAACGGTATTACTTGCAAATCCAACGACGTCGATATAGGTACTGGTTGTAATACCCTGAATTTCCGGAGTCTGGTTCACTCCATCTGCAGTTGCACTGATACCGAGTGTTGCAAGCACCAGGAAAACTGACAGGATGCAGATTAAACTTTTTCTGTTTTTCATTAAATCCTCCTCTGGAAGTACTGAATAAAATTTCAGTTCCCACTATATTCGAGGCCATTACTTAAATAATTGTTATTCCCGCCGGTTATTAACATGGAAACATGGTTAGCTGATCTATCTGGAAGGTTCAATTATCCGAATGGCGTTTTCATAACATATAAACAACAGCAAAAATTGGGATCATTTTCAACCACGGTAAAAAAATTATGAACATCTTTCCGCTTTACAATTAATATTTTGCCTCTTTACAGGAACTAATAAAAACCGTACAAGTATTTTTCGGAAAGAAAGATTAAAAACCACAGAAATCAAAAAAAGTTCTATGGCTGTTCCGAAAAAAATATTTTTCACACGCGGGTTCGGCGTGCATAAAGATCGTCTGGCTTCATTTGAACTAGCCCTTCGAAAAGCAGGCATCGAAAAATGTAACCTGGTATATGTATCCTCAATTTTCCCTCCAAACTGCAAACAGCTCTCCGTTGAAGAAGGGCTCCAGCTCCTTCAGGCTGGTGAAATTACCTATGTTGTAATGGCAAAGAATGAAACGAATGAGCCAAATCGTTTAATTTCTGCAGCAATCGGTCTTGCACTCCCGAAAGATACCCAGGAATACGGGTACCTCTCTGAACACCACGCGTATGGAGAGACTTCGGAGCAGACCGGAGAATACGCAGAAGACCTCGCAGCTACAATGCTTGCGACGACATTCGGTATAGAGTTTGATATCAACCAGGCATGGCAGGAACGGGAACAGATCTACATGGCAAGTGGAAAAATATTCAGGACCACCCACATATGCCAGTCTGCACAGGGCGCCGTGTTTATAATGTAAAAATGCTTATCTGAAAATTCCGGCAGAGAAAATAATGTTGCAACAATTGTCCTAACACTTTTTTAACAGAGAATCTCCCAGTACTGTACCTATAACTCAGCGAGGGTTCCATCACCCCTTTTTATGGTCAATTTCCCATTTTCTTTCGGATAATAGAAAATAGTACGGCCCACGCATCCGCCTACATCTTCTCCTTTGAGGGGGATATTTTTCTCCTTCAAAAGCTTCCTGATCACTTCAACATTACGCTCGCCGATGTTTAAATTACCGGAAAATGTTTTGAACATTGCTGAGCCGCCAGCTATTTTTGCAATCAGGTTGTCTTGGGAACTGCCATTACTGGTTAATTCTTTTATAAGGACTGCAATTGCAGTGTCTGCATACTTTCCCGGGCGATCTGTTTTCCCCTGTGATGAGGGCAGCATGATATGAACGAGAGCACCTGACCCAATCTTCCGGTCATGGATAACAAGACCTACGCAGGAACCGAGCCCTATTGAAGCCATTGGCATTGAACCTACCTTGTACTCACCGATGCCGATTATGACTGTGTCATTTCCCGGGGACATTAGACTCATGGAACTGAATTTCCTTTACATAGAGGGATTAAGAATATCTTCTAACCTACGGATAATATCCTCAAGCATCGGATGGTTCGGGAACAGGAAGATACTACTCTGGATGTTGTGGGCATCACTAACCATTTCTGTTTTAAACAGGACTACTTCGTCAATATCAATTGAGTCCTGGGATGCTATGATACTTTCAATTGCAGCATGTGGCATATCGATGACGAGCTGGGGAGGAGAGGGCAGCATGATGATATTTAACAGTCCGGCGGTCCCGTCAAGGAATGCGGAGACCATAATATTTCCCACTTCAAGCAGGGCGCTCTCATCCATCTCATCGAGTTCCCTCTCCATGTCAGTTAACCCAAGCATCGCATTTGTGAGCCTGATAACAGAGCTTTTTGCGACGTATAAAAGAAGGTAACCCCCCTGTTTTACTTCACCGTTTACCTGGAATAGTACGAGTGCAGCAATTTCGTCACCCACATATTTGTAAATTTCGGAAATATCAATCACTTTGATTTCTGGCACACTCATCGAAACATTTGCCGAAAGCATTGTGGAGAGAGTTGTTGCTGCATGTGCAGCTCCGATATTCCCAAGTTCCTGAAGCGCATCTGTCTGTCCATGTGTCAGTTTCATATCAATTCTCCTTCACAATTGCATTTACATCAAGCACAGGTACCACTTCCCCATCCCCGGGAATGGTAATCCCGCTGATTCCTCGACACCCACCGATCATTGAACTCAGGGGTTTAATAACAACCTCCT
>JALOPT010000188.1 GCA_025453715.1 Methanoregulaceae archaeon
AACAATGCCATCGAAAAGAAACTAGGGTATGTAATGAGAGTCGATGACACATGGTGGCTGGGTTCCGGAATATACGCTGGAACACCCGGGTTTGAACTCCAGGGCTCCGGGATACCTGCAACGACTGATGGGGTGAAAACTTTTGTCCATGAAGCAGTGGACTATGCACATAAGGCCGGGAAAGCACCTGCAATCGGGGAATTCAACAACATTTCCGGGCAATTTATACGGGGTGACCTGTATGTCTTTGCCTATGACTACGACGGGACAACACTTGCGTACCCTTACCGGCCTGACCTTATCGGGGTGAACCGGATGAATGCAACGGACGTAACCGGGAGGCATCACATCCGGGAAATGGTAGAAAACGCCAGGAACGGTAGTGGAACGGTCTTTTATTTCACGAATAACCCGTTCCATAACAACGCTACCGAGCTGAAAGCGAGTTATATTATGGACGTGGACGGGACCTGGTTTGTCGGTGCCGGGACATATATGTCCCCGGCCCGGTTATCGTGAATCCGTGAATATTACTCAGACTCCCACATGAGGTATAACGTCCGTGGGGTTCCGGTGCCCCTATACCCTTTGAACGGGCTTTCGAAAGACTTCAAAACAGGGAGTGGGATTGCAGCCGGAGCGGCCATTTCCCACTTGAATTGCTGTAACTGACATCTTCCCGTTCCTCCAATGCCGGAAAAATGACCGGGGAGGTTCTCACAAATTATTATGAATAAGTGTCAGGCAGGGTGGGTTGCCAGTTACCAGGTCGGTTATTAATCCCTCCAGTCCTGGCATCATACCTGTCTGCCCGTTCCTTCCGGCCTTTTTATATGACCTTAAAAGATGCAAAAGACCAAATCTTCTCACACCAACCATTCTGGGATGATTCAGACCCAGATTGAGCTGGCATCAGGGGGCATCCTGTCTAAACAGGTGAAAGACGTGGCAACTTCAGAGCATGTACCCCCGGATGTACTCATGGGGCGGGTTGCCCGTGGAAGCGTCGTGATAATGACGAGAGGGGAAGTGTCGGTGGGTATTGGTGAAGGTCTCCGGACTAAAGTAAACGTCAATCTCGGTACTTCTTCGGTGACCTGTGATCCATCCGAAGAGGTAAAAAAAGCGATTATTGCAGAAAAATATGGTGCGGATACTATCAGCGACCTTTCCATGGGCGGGGATATCAACCGGATACGGAGAGATATTTTTAAAAACTCCCGGCTTCCTGTCACTACAGTTCCCATTTACCAGGCCACTGCTGAGCAGGGAATAAAAAGGCTGACGTGGGACTATATCCTAAAAACCATCGAAATGCAGGCCCGGGAAGGTGTAAGTTCCTTTGTATTTCATTGTGTTTCAAAAGAGATGCTGGCACTGCTTAAGTCAAATAAGCGAATTCTTGGAGTTGTTTCAAAGGGTGGTTCGATTACCAGCGCATACATGCTCCAGAACCAGGTTGAAAATCCGTTTATCGAGAATTTTGACGAACTTCTTGCAATAATGAAACGATTCGATATCGTGCTGTCCCTTGGGAATACGATGCGGAGCGGTTGCATCCACGACCCCCGTGACAAGGCCCAGGTTGCCGAAATGAAGAAGAATGCAGAACTTGCATCACGTGCCCATTCAGCGGGTGTACAGGTAATAATAGAAGGGATGGGAGGGCATATCAGGGCTGACCGGATCGCGCGATATGTAAAATACCAGAAAAAATGGCCCCGTTTCCGCTTTTTGTTGCCGGGCCTCTCCCGACTGATGTGGCCATGGGTTATGATCATATTGCCGGATGCGCAGGGGCAAGTATCGCAAGCGGTGCAGGTGCAGATTATCTTTGCTATATCACCCCTGCTGAACACCTGGGCCTTCCGAACCCGGAACAGGTCCGCGAGGGCCTGATTGCATTCAGGATTGCAGCCCATATCGGGGATAGTATCAAATACGGACTGTCAGAAGCGGATGCAGAACTTGCTGCGAAGAGGGCGGAACTGGATTTCGAGGGACAGCTCTGTCACGCGATTGATCCAGAGAGAGCGGGAGAAATTGCGCCACGAAACGGGCCCTGTACTATGTGTGGAGAATTTTGTGCAATTAAAATAATGAGAGATTATTATTCATGACCCGGTTTGATATCTGAACCATCAGGTTCCCATGGAACGGACTGCAGCACCTGTATTCCTCGCACGGGTGAGGATTGTCGTGCCTCCTCCGAGCAGTTCCATGTGCTTCCTGGCGGCATCCTGTACGTTGCAGAGATCGGAATCCCCAATCGCATACAGGGTAGGGCCGAACGAACTCATCCCCGCGCATGCTGCCCCGGCATCACGCATTACCCTGAGCAGGGCCGGGATCTCCTTGTGCTGGAGACCCAGTTCCACCCGTTTGAACCCGATTTCCTGTATCCGGTCGACAGCACGTGCAAAAAGGTCAAGGTCATGTTCAACGATCCCGGGGACCATGTGCATGAGTATTTCGTGGCAGATTTCCCGGACTTCATCGTTGGGAACAGGGCAATAGTGTGAAAAGATATCCTGTTCCCGCCTGCCGCTTGCGCCGGGTGGCAGGTTTGGGATCACGAGGAGTATATTCCAGTCCCGGGGAAAATCATGGTGGATGATTACCGGGGCTGGACGGATGCCCCTGGATGCCCCTGAAGGTGAAAAAACTGATTTCTCCTTTCCTTCACCAAAATTATGACCTCCGTCGATTAAAAATCCTCCCTGTTCAAATGCACCCGTTCCAATTCCCGAGGTTCCGCCCCGGCCGGCAAGAATGGCAAGATCACGGGGTGAGCAGGGCCTGTTATAGAGTTCGCAGATGACACCAGCCGTCGCAAGGGAAAGCTGGGTCCCGCTGCCCAGTCCCGCATGCTGCCTGAACTGGTTCCTGAGTGTGACCGCTAACCCTCCGGGGATTTTTAGCTTGTCAAGGACTCTCCCGGCAACCGAAAGGACGGTATCCCGGGACCATTCATCACCTCCATGCACGGTCATTTTATCGGATATATGTGCCTCCATGAGTAAACGGGGGTCTTCAAGTGCAATTCCCACCCCGCCGTCCACTCTCCCGGATGTACCATTCATGTCGATCAGGCCAAGGTGGAGGCGGGAGGGTGTTTCAATGATTACCCGGCGTTCATCAAGGAATTTATTATAGGGAAATTGCTCCTGGATGACAATGAGTGGCCGTCCCCCGTGAATGATCTGGTATTCCCTTGAAAGGAGCGGCTCATTCCGACACATTTTGAACAGTTCTGTGGTCTCTCCGGATGCAGGCCTGACATCAACGGTCAGAATTTCACGGCGGGCTTCTATCCTGTGCTGCGTGATAATTTTTCCAATGGGGATATCTGCCCTGAGGAGGTCATTTAAAAACTCGTCAGGCAGGTGATTAAGGGGGGTATATGAGATCGCATATATCAGCACCTCCCCAGAACCAGCATTTTTTATTTCG
>JALOPT010000036.1 GCA_025453715.1 Methanoregulaceae archaeon
GGACCCGGTCTCCCTTCCCCCCGGGTCACCGGTTGAAGATGCACTCCGTATTATGTCAATGCAAAATATCGGCCATATACCCGTATTAGAAAATGGGGAGCTTATTGGTATTGTTACAAGAGAAGATATCATGAAGGTAATCGAGCTGAAAGAGATGTAATTCACAAATTCCCAGAAAGCTCATTATTCTCCGGATCTATTCGTTCTGGCAATACATTAAGATTAAAAATTGAATTTATAATAAATTTCCCAGAGTTGCCTCTATAAATGGATTGTGAAATCAGGGCGCGTGAATTTCCTTGGATCCATTCCATATGGGAGAATAACAACCAGGTGTGGATACAGCAATTATTATCCAAATATCATCAGGTGGTCAAGGGGTGTCACCCCGGCTACCTTCCTAAAAGATTCCAGGGACTTATAGGGACGTTTTGCTGCAATCATTGCTACATTTTTCTTGCCAATACCCGGTAGCCATCTGAGGGCCTGAACAGGCAGATGGTTGATATCAACCGGTACCGGAAGGGCGGTAAGGGACCTCATACCAAAATCGACCACTGCTGCATCAAGAACCGTCCGGGTCGATACCGGTGCCGGTATTCCGACTAGGATCGGGTATGATCCCATCTGCCGTCCGAAGGAGACCTGACCTTGTATCTCGATAACTATGTTTCTGAATACCGTCCCGATTGGAAATACACGTTCGAGCATCGGCCTGTCAAATTTCACACGGACAAACTCCTTGAATGTCCTGAACCCGGCATCATGGAGGCCAAGCGTATTTGTGTCATATGCCCGTGTTCCAGGAAATGGCATCAGCTGCCGTACGTTAACACGCCGGATAAGATAACTGCCAAGCAGGACCTGCTTAAGGAATTCCTGGTTATGTTCAAAGGTCTCCGGCGTTTCACCGGGAAGTCCACTGATAAAATTAATACCCGGAAGGAGTTCGGGGATACCTGCTGTCCGTTGTGCGCCTACTTCATTAACCATTCTGACTGCCTCCATTACCTCCCCGGGACCTGCTTTAAGGTTGTTTCTCCTGACTACTTCAGGATCTGCAGTTTCCATTCCGAATGCTGCGACGTCACCCGGAGTATGGTACCTGACGATCACAGAGAGTGCTTCATGACTCTCATCCGGATGACGTGCGATCGTCCCGGGGTTGATATTATCAATATGGAGTGTGCGCAGGTCAGGTGCCCTCTCCCGTATTCCTGCAAAAAGGGCCTGGAGAGCATCAGGGACGGGGGCCGGGTATTCGCCTCCTCCTGCCTGGTAGGTCAGGAGATCGGGTTGCCGGCCAAGCCTGAAATGCCTTGCACCAGCACGGTAAAGGGACTCAACTTCGGCAATAACCCCTTCTACAGGACGGTATACAGGAGGGCCGTAAAACGGTTCAGTGCAGAATGAACACCCTCCTGTCTCCTGGTGTGCACACCCCCTTGCGGTCTCGAGTTCACACATCAGGTAGGGAAAAGAAGGGTGATTTTTAATGATATCGCTACCGAGAATACTCCATTTGTCAGAGAGCGTGTAATCTGTACCACTCTCGGGTCGCCCTCCGGTAAGATGTGAATGAAGCGCCTCCGGGGGCGATCCCAATAGGAGGTGATCGAACCCGGATATCGCCTGTTTTATTGCTTTCTCTCCTCCTGCCGGGGAATACCCAAAACCTATCGGGCCACCGATATACTTTTCTGGCCCCCTGATCTGGACTCCAACCAGCTGAATTTCTGTAAGCGTGGCGGGGGTGCCGCCTATGTATTTCCCCGGGACGGTCACGCCTGCAATCATTACGGCAATGTCTGCTTTGGAAATTGACGGAAAGAGGTACGGGTCACCCCTTATCTGGTCAATTGTAGAGTACCGGACATTATATCCCTGCTCAAGGAGGACCCCGGCGGTATTCCTGATGTAAGGTGAAATATAGGGTGGAACGCCGAGACACGCGGGTTCATCCACATACCCGTCAATTATCCACGCGTCAGCAGGCATATCCGATACGTGCCAGTAGTTTCCGGGCCCACATCAGCTTTCCCCGTTTTACCGGGTCGACAGAAGGGTCATCACAGTCAAATCCGATAAGGGTGATATGGGTCGCGCCGAGTTCATCGGCTGCAAATACTGCCCTGTCCCCGTCAGAGAACCCGCCAAAATTGTACACATTCTGTATTGGTGTACTCTGGGTAGTACCGACTACCGGCCCGATAAGCCGTGGTACCCAGTATTGAATCAGGTGCCGGTTATCACCATGCGCATGGATTACAATGATAGTCCCTTTCCAGTTCATGTCCTGGTAATGCTCGTCGGCCCCGTCAAGGTCGGAAAAAATCGCATCCGGCCTTATGCCATGTTCTATTAGTACGAGTGCTGCAGCATCTGCAGCAAAAATGGTCCCTTCCAACCGGTCCAGCTCCCGGCTGAGGTTCGGTCCGTTTCCACAGACGGTAACTTTCTTTCCCTCGCAGCACTCCCGGAGCGTATCAATATCGTCCCTTATTAGTAGCTGTTGCAGGAGAATTGCAGACTCTTCATCTGATTTCCGGTCGAAAGTGAAGTATGCGAGGATCTCCTCGTACAATGGCTCCCACTCTTCAAATTTCATTTTTCCCCTCGTTTTCAAGTCCCACAATATCAGTAAATTTCCGAAGGACGGGATCGATAATCAGGGAAAGGAGCTGGTCCTTGTTTTCAGCCCTCGAGAAGAAGGTAAGCGGAATGATAGCTGCCGCCATATTCGGGTGACCCCCGGCCTCACCGATATCGCCGAATGCTTCAGCAAGCACGTTGCCGATATGAAGCCGGATATCGCGGTTTCTAACCGACATAATGATCGCTTCGTCTGTAATGCCATATACAAGTGCGGTATTGACACCTTCCAGGTTAATGAGGAGGTCAGCAGCCTGCGGCAAGGTGTCACGGTTCCGTATGTACCCGACATTAGAAAACAGGTAGCCGCTCCTGATCTTCCTGTTCCTTATTGCAGAACCGAGTACATCAAGGGTCTCCTGTGATAATGAAGGGGACATGATCTTGTCTAACAGGTCTGCATCGGTAAGGGGGAGGAGGAACGCTGCGTAACTCATGTCCTGCGGGGTGACATTCCGTTTGAAATCCTTTGTATCCGACCTGATACCGTAGAGAAGACCGGTTGCAACTGGTTTATCAACCGGGATGTCAAGTTCCTGCAGGTACTGGGTGAGAATGCTTGCCGTTGCACCAAGGCCCGGCCTGATATCGACAAACCCGGCCGTAGCCTCGCTGTGCATCCCGTCCTTGTGGTGGTCGAGAATAATATCTATATGTGTTCTCGGTGAGAGTGAATTATTGATTCCTGGCCCGGCACAATCGACAAGTGCGAGAAAGTTACATTCCTGCACTACCTGCGGGGTCATCCGTTCCATACGGATCTCAAGCAGGTTTACCATCGTGCGGTTTTCCTGGTGGCCGATGACACCCTCGTAAAAAATCCGGCAGTTGAGTTTTTGCGGGTTTGCATTACGTGCGATAGCTGCCAGTGCCATTGCACTGGAGATCGCATCCGGGTCCGGGTTTTTATGGGTGATGATCCCAAGAGTGCCCTCCCAGCCGGCGAGGATGTTATAGAGTCGCTGGGAGATCTTATTTGCATGCAGCTTATTGATTTGGAAAAGAGCGTTTTTCGCAATGAGCTGTGGTGGGTAAAATACAAACTCTGCGCCGGCGGATTCCAGTGCAGTAATTCCAAGTGGGTCTACTGCACGGGCAACAATGTGTGCCACAGGGTACCGCATTTTAATAGCCCTGACTGCTGAAAGATTTGTTTCCTGGTCGCCGGTAAGAACAAAGGCAATCTCAAACTCATGGATTCCCAGCAGAAGGCCTGGGTCGTGGAATTCTTTTTTTATTGCATCAATTTTCCTGTCCCGCAGCTCTTTCACGCGTTGTTCATCCCGATCGATCACCAGGAATCCCGCATTTTCCTTCAGAAGCTCCACGATGATGTTGTAACCTGTAATTCCCGCCCCGAATACGGCGTATTTAACCCGCGGGGCAGACTGCTGCGAGACCTCTGCCATGTACAAAACAATGCAACGCGTCAGGATATTAAGTTTGATACACGAACTGGCTGATTCCCGAGAATCCGGACTCTCAACGTAAACCTGCGGAATGAAAAAGTAATACGAAAGTTTTATTCGAGAGGATACACCACTATATTGAGTCACCTCGCGGGCTTGTAGCTTAGTTCGGTAGAGCGACAGACTCTTAATCTGTAGGTCAAGGGTTCAAATCCCTTCAGGCCCGCTTGTTTTACTATTATTCTATCAACTGTTTAAACCGGATTAAAGGCTTTTTAAGATTACATCAACGATTAATTCCAAGATTATCGCTCATGATACTTCTTCTCCTCCCCTCCATCAACCAGGTAAACAGTTATCAGGCAGAGTGGAAAATCTTTCAATTTCCCCGTTTAAAGTCAATGTTATGATAGTCTGGTCAGGGTGTACCTTCACAACTGATATCCGGTAGAAATCACTGCTGAATCTCATTCAGGAAGAGGTTGGGTCTCCGGAACTGGCGAATCATATTGCCTCTTTTTAAACAAGTCTGATATTATTCGCTAAATATCCGCAATAAAAACAAGAGTGGTCTGTGATGGTGATTCCAGGAAATATATCCGGTTCCAATAATTATTCTTCAATATAATCCCGTAACTGCTTGATCATCTTCATCTGGTTGTTTGCTTCTGCCCTTTTATTCCTCTCGATATTATCCATAATTTCAATGATGGGGAGTGCAAGTTTGTAAATTTTTACCGGTCTTCCCTTATTTTCCGCCTTGTTCTCCCTGCTTTCAACCCATTTCTGCTCCATCATGGCTGCCATAGCGATACTTACTTCCGGCTGCCTGAGGTCCGTGCCACGTTCAATATCCCGGGACGTTGCTTCAGGGGTGTTGGCGAGGTAAACAAGGACTTTTGAAACGTTTCGTTTAATTCCGATTTTGGTAAGAAGATCTGCAAATTCCTCCTCCCGTTGTGTAAAGTACAACACATTTTTCGATTTCATCGACATCACCCGATATGATGTATATGTATATACAAATTATATATAAAAATATTATTATTCTAATTTGGCCAATCCCTGGCAAAGGTCTGAATATAACGGATTTCTCCGGTAAAAAAATAAGATGAGGTTAATTGAGAATTTAGTTCGAAAGAAGACCAAGATTTTTAAGGTCTGACACGATTTTCAGGACTGCTGCACGGGCATCCTCCGGTTGTTTTCCACCGGTAATAATCAGTTTTCCTGAGCCGAAGAGCAGGACAACCACTTTCGGGACCTCCAGCCGGTATACAAGTCCCGGGAACTGCTCCGGCTCATATTCAATCCGGTCAAGGTTGAACCCTACAGCAATCTTATTCAGGTTAATTCCAGCACCAAGGTCTGCCGAAGTAACGATATTCTGTATCTTGTACGTGAGGTCTTTTGGGATATCGATCTTCAGTCCACGCAGGAGATTGCCGAGAATCTCGAGACCGGTTGAGAGGCTCTCAACACTTTTTGCCCCGGTCAGCACGACCTTACCCGATCCGAAGACGAGTGCGGCAATTTTTGGGTCCTGCATTCTGATTACTACGCCAGGAAACCGCTTCTTGTTATATTCGGCATCCTTTATCTGGGACGCAAGCATGGGAAGATCCAGATAATCTGTCACCTTCGCCGAGGCAACAATATTTTCAATTTTAAGAGATTCTTCTGGCCTGACCTTCATATTTATAAATGCCACAAAACAGTATATAAACAGTTGGGTGTTATCCCAATGGATCGGCAGGGACAACCCTGGCGTTCCTGTTCGATAAATTTTAATGTTCGAAATTAATCCGGAAAAAAAATGCAATATTGCAGCTAAACGTTAAATAAAGAAAAAACATGTGAATTTAAAGAATTTTAGTCATACTGTCGCCATGTGTGATTGCACTTGCAGCAACGGAAGAACCGCACCTCGCTTTCATCCGCAGCTCGTAACTGTCTGAGCCACCAGAATGCAAGGTTGTTTTCGCATTTCGGGCACTTTATTTGGATAGTTGGAAGAGTTGGGATTGAGCCGTCTTCTTCGACAATGACAATCTCCTTCTCACTCCTCATCGTTTTCTTCTGCAGCTGATCATTATCAGATATTTTCCGGATATAACCGCATTTCCGGCATTTCAGCTGGCCTGCAGACGCCATCAGAATACTCTTGCACTCAGGACAGAACATCGTTTCATCATGCGCATGCAAACCAGATTAATCCTTGTATGCCCCCATAAATGCCAGAAAAATCTGTAAATATCTTATGCCGGCCTGTCACTTCACCATCCTTTTTTTAATGAAAAATATAACATTATATGAATGATAGAGTATCTTATCCTCATTTCCTGTGTTTTTTTCCTGATATTTCTGGTCCCTACCCAGTACCGGCAGTACGCGGCAATTGTCGGATGGACAGGAATGGTACTATACCTCTTCGCAGAAATCCCCTATTATCTGTCCATTAATAATTTCCTGTATCCGCTGCTTGCGGTACTTTCTGTTCCATTCCTGATTATTACCATCCGGTTGCTGCTTAAATCCGAGCTTCGTGTAATGCAGCTCTCAACGGCAGCTGCTGTTGCATTCCTGATTTATGCACCGTTTGAATTTATTCCGGCTCTTGGTAACTGGTTAATTTCAGTGGTTGTCGGGCAGGTATTCTGGGTACTGAATGTCCTTAATTATAATACCCTGCTGGTTGCCTGGGACATGTTTCAGCGGTATGGCTACCGGATAGAGATCATCCTTGCATGCACCGGGATCCAGGGGATTGCAATCATGCTCGGCGTTGCCTCTGCGGTCCCTTCCAGCTGGCGACAGAAGTTTTTCTCGTTTCTCCTCGTCGTACCTACCATCTATATCCTTAATATTGCCAGGAATGTCGCGGTGATTATTGCCTATACTGAACAATGGTTCCCCTACCTTACTGAAATAGCAGGTAACGGGGAAAACGGGTATGAAAGTTTTTTCTGGGCACATAATGTGATCGCTGAAGGACTCGCATTAGTCCTCCTTATCGGAATCGCATACGGGCTGTTCAGGATCAACCCGGGGCTCGCTGAATTCGCACGTGCCCTGACAGACCGGTATTACCATGAGGTTTATAAACTGGCTGGCAAGACACCTCCGGGCCCCCCTCCCGTGGAATAAGTCCTTCCTGTTCTGTCAGCCCCGGTATCACGATGTTGTTATGGGTGGAAAAATGCCATGGTCTCCTGCGGGATATATGATATTTTACCGGTTGTCAGGGAGTGATTAAAAATCCTTTTGCAAGACCCATTGGCCAAATCCCCGGATAACAGGCTGAAGGTTGAGGAACTTCGCACTAACTCTGCCCTGACATATTTTCACTGCTGAATTCTCCGGCAATGTCAGGTAATGATCAATACCAGGATAGTTCAAAACACCAAAAATGGCCCGAGGATTTGTAATCAGCAAATACAGCTGATTTCAGGAATAGGTCCTGTGGAGATAGAATATCCTCTGGATTGCTGAAATGTTTGCAAATATGGCAATTATTACAACAGAAAGCCAGATAAACCCTGTAATTCCCCCGAGAAGTATAACGAGGAGTGTTTCTGGTCTCCCGAAAAACCCCACCCCTTCGAGCGGGTCTTCAATCTTCCCGTCAATACGCTCTTTAAACCCGATTTCTGCATAGGTAACCGGTTTAATGAATGTATTCATAAGTGAACCTATAATTGCCAGGGCAACAATTCCAAAGTCTACAGATGGAGAGACGGGAGTGAAGCGGCCAAGAATTACAATTCCTGACAGCCCGATCCCAAGGAGCACCAGTGCATCTACATATTTATCGACTATCCAGTCAAATACTGCCCCGAATTTTGTCTGCCGGCCGATTTTCCTGGCCACGCTTCCATCCACAAGGTCAAGAAGTGCTGAAATAAAGAGGAATATACTCCCGAGAACGAAATGGCGGTCAATGAAGCTGATGGCACAGGCAACTCCGAAAAGGAGTGACAGGAGTGAGATCTGGTTCGGGGTGATCCCGACTTTTACGAACACATCTGCTACCGGTTCCAGGTACCCGATAAACCGTGGCCTGAGTGCAGTAATGTTCATGTCCTAATACTGTTGGGATCTCAACATTAATACTTGTTCTTTTACCCTAGTTCTTATGAATAGGGGCAATTTATGCTCCATCCAATGAGTATGCCTGCCGGATTTATGATATTTTTCCGGGTATGGGTAACTTACATTACCTGTAAAGGGTTCTTATGCGGGACTGGCTAACTTCTATTATCTTTCAGGTTAATGATCTGGACAAGAAGGACCAGTATGGCAGATTTGAGAGAACGACCTCATGTACTGATGATGTCCGAGATCACCGCGGATGGAAAGCTGACGCTCAAAAAAGGGACTTCAAGCAAGATCCTGATGAAATATATGTCCCATGAGACTGAGCTCCTCCTCCACCGGACACGGGCCGAATGTGATGCAATTATGGTCGGCTCAAATACGATTAAGATCGACAACTCGTTTTTGACCGTGCGTTTTGTGACAGGAAAAAGCCCACTTCGTGTTATTCCGTCCAGTAATGCCGATATCCCCCTGAATTCAAACGTTCTCGGCCCGGGAGCCCCGACGGTCATTGCTGTCGCAAAAAATGCCCCGGAAGAACGGGTTTCTGCAATCAGGGAAAAAGGAGTCCATGTTGTACTGGCCGGTGAAGACCGGGTTGACCTCCCCCTCCTAATGTACCTTCTCTGGAAGGATTTTGGAGTCCGCCGGATGATGGTTGAAGGTGGCCCTACCCTGAACTGGCACATGCTCCATCATCACCTGGTCGATGAGATACGGTTAATCCACCTCCCGTTCATTGTTGGGGGAGCTGACACCCCGTCACTTGTCGGAGGTATGCATATTGATTCCGAGGATGAAATGATAAGGCTCGGGTTGAAAAATTACTACCTCTGTGGGACAAACCTCGTTACCGAGTACGACGTGCAGTACCGGGCTCCCGCAGAGTAATTTTTATTAGAATTCTTTGCACCTATATCATCCGGAGCGGGTCTGTTTTCATATATTCACGACAGACCGTTGTTGCATAGTGACCGGGGGGCAGCGTAAACTGTAGTCTTACATATTCCCCTTCGAGGCGAGCCTCAACGGGGGTCATAAGACAAATTGGGCGCAGGGCCCCGTTAAACCGTGAATGCACAAATTCCTGTGCTTTTGCAAAATGCTCCGGGCCGATACCCTGTTCATCGAGGAGATATTCAATGGCACTACCTGAATGTCCCTGGGTTACAGTGATGGACCCCGGCATAAAAATTGCAACAATACACCGCCCTCTTTTAATGTGCTGTGCGGCGATTCCCTGGTTTTGCGCTGTTACCCGGTCCTCCCTCCCGTTTTCAAAGATCAGCAGGTCCCCCAGGACCGGTTCATCCATTGCCGTACCGTGGTCAAAACGCATTGAAAGTGCACTGTTGAACAACCATGACTGGAACGCAGATACAAACATGGAGAGCAGTTTTGGGGGAAGTACTTTCAGGGCACCTTTATAGTCGTCAGGGTGGCTGATGAGGTGGTGGAGCATCGAACGCTCGTACGACATTGATACCGGGAGACGGTGTAGTGCTTCACGGGTGTCCCGGTTCTCGTAAAAATTCGTCCGCGTTTCGCGGTTTTCTTGAGGTTCATCGGGGAATGACTGCCCGATATAGGTCATCACGGCACGCTCGTAGTCCGCCTTAAGGATCATTTCGCCAATCCGGTGGGTGAGCGGGCGGATTACGCCGAACCTCTGGACACCATAATAATTAGGGAGCCCTGCGGATGCAGTCCTGGTGACAGATTGTACCTGCTCTCCAATGTCATCCCCCGACAATTCCCTTATGGTGATATCGAAGCGGTTCCCTTTCAGGCTGCCGAGAGATAACGGGAACTGGGAACGACCGAGAACTTCGAGTGTAATATCCTTCATATGGACGTCAGCAATCTGTGCAGGTGTTATCTCATAGAGTGATATCAGCTGGCTTGTTATTGCATGCCGGTCTTTTGTGCCACCCCACCCGATCCTGCGGTGACTGATCCCCAGCCTTTTTGCCAGTTCCTTAACGGCATGCTGGAGTTCCCAGTCTTTCTTGGTCAGTTTACAGATGAGGTAAGGCCCGGAATCCCCTATAGCAACCGGGATCTCCTCAACTAAAAAATCGTCAGCAGTTGAACGAAGTTTTCCACCGATACCCGGGCTGTCACTCGCGTAATAGCGCATACCGAGTTCCTGTTCGAGTGGAAACGGGCTTTGTCTCATAGAAGTGAAAGGTCTCCGGTCAGTTTGTCGAGGGCATCGGTCTTTGCGGGTCCCAGCCCGAGAGCAGTTACGGTACCGGGTGCAATTTCGGTGAGGCCGGCATCCTGTACGAGGGCTGCGGCGATGCCTGCATTTTCGGCAAGTACTTTCAGTTCAAAAAGCGGGCGTTCTCCTGCAACTTTCAGCACTACTTTTTTCTGGCCTTCAGAAACCCAGCCTTTCCTGGCAGTACTATCTGCCCGCTCGTAGGCAAGTAGTACGGCATGACCGACCTGTGCGCACATTTTGCCACAACTCATTTTTAGATCTGACCTGATTACCAGGCATTGTTTCCACTTAAATTCCGGACCTTCAGCCATTGTCAGTACATGGGGCATGTTCACTCAAATATATGCTTGAGCCAGGCAGCCATCCCTTAGTAACCGTCCACAACTTGATACTATTCCGTCACCCTGTACTAATTGGATGCATGACCATGGGCCGGTTCGTGAGCCCGTATATGATGTTGTTGTTGTAGGTGCTGGACCTGTCGGGAGCTCAGCCGCTTCAGCCTGTGCGGAATACGGGCTTTCCACCCTCTGCATAGAAGAACACGGGACGATCGGGTACCCGGTACAGTGTGCGGGTCTCCTTTCACAAAATGCCTTCTATGAGTGCAGGGTCTCCGGAAAATCAGTCTTAAACGAAGTATCCGGCGCAGAAGTAGTATCAGGTTCCGGTACTCGTCTCCTTATCGATGCTGGTAAAACAAAAGCGTTTGTTGTCGACCGTGGCATCCTTGACCGCGAGATGGCAGAATATGCTGCGAATGCTGGTGTCGAGTACTGGTTGAAGACCGCGGTATATCGCATGGAGGGTAAAAGGCTCTTCACCCGTGGGATTTCCGGTCGCCGGGAAGTCTCGTACAGGATTCTCATTGCAGCGGATGGCCCGAGGAGCACCATTGCACGGCTACGGGGGATGAAACGTGCAGAATTCTACCTTGCAGGGGTACAGGCTGAAATATATTGTGAAAACGATCCCAGGTTTGTCGGTGTGTACCCCGATGCATCACCGGAATTTTTCGCGTGGCGGATCCCGATTGACAGGTGCCGGGCGAGGATCGGGCTGGCTGGAACGACTCATGTAAAAGAAAAGTTTTCTTCATTTTTACAGTCGTTCGACGGTCCCTGCGTGGATTTTGTCCTCGGGACGATACCTGTCGGCGTAATGCCTGTAACTTACGGAGGCAGGGTGCTGTATGCAGGTGATGCCGGGGGATTTGCCAAACCGACCTCCGGGGGTGGTGTGTATACGGGGATCCGGACCGCCCGCCATGCGGCTGCAACAGCAGACTATTGTATTGAAAACCAGGTCTTTGATGACAGGTCCCTTTCCCGGTATGAACAATTATGGAAACAGGACATTGGAA
>JALOPT010000037.1 GCA_025453715.1 Methanoregulaceae archaeon
CACGTGCCCCCTGTGCGGCGGGGACATGGTTGCAATGGATATCGACCTCTGGGATGAAACAGTGGATGGCATGAAATCCCGTGTGATGCACCGCACAGCAATTATGTTCCAGCGCACGTTTGCCCTGTACGGTGACGACCGCGTCATAGAAAACGTCCTCCATGCGCTCGATGATATCAACTATCCCCAGGAGAAGGCAATTAACAGGGCTGCAGACCTTATTGACCAGGTACGGCTCTCCCACCGGATGATGCATATTGCCCGTGATTTGTCAGGTGGGGAGAAGCAGCGGGTAGTCCTCGCACGGCAGCTCGCGAAAGACCCTGCGATGCTGTTTGCTGATGAACCTACCGGGACCCTTGACCCTGAAACAGCAAAAATAGTCCATGAAATGCTCATCGATGCGGCTAAAACAAACAATATGGGCATGGTCGTCACCTCGCATTTTCCACACGTGATCGAGGACATGGCAAGCCGGGCCCTCCTCCTCGTGGACGGAAGGATTGCAGAGATTGGGGCTCCTGCTTCGGTAATTAAGTCATTCATCAAAGATTACAATGACCCGGAACAGGTAGAGACCCCCGAAATCGGTGGCACAATACTTTCCGCACGGGACGTTACCAAGCGTTATATTTCAGTTGACCGCGGGGTCGTTAAAGCAGTTAATATGATGTCCTTTGACGTCGGCAGGAAGGAAATTTTTGGCATTATAGGAAAAAGCGGTGCAGGAAAAACAACCCTTTCACAGATCATTGCCGGCATCATTGAACCTACGAGTGGTGAAATGAATATTCTTATCGGAGATGACTGGGTCGATATGACAACCCCGGGAATTGACCAGCGGGGACGGGCAAAGGGATACATCGGTCTCCTGCACCAGGAATATGACCTGTTCCCGCACCGTACAGTCCTTGACAACCTGACCGATTCGATTGGGCTTGAATTCCCGAAAGAACTTGCCATACGGAAGGCACTTATCACCCTTTCAATGGCAGGCTTCCCTGACGCGAAGGCTAAGGAGGTCCTCAATCATTATCCCGGTGAACTGTCAGACGGGGAGCGTCACCGGGTCGCGCTTGCCCAGGTGCTGATCCGGGAGCCGCGAATTGTGATCCTCGATGAGCCCACCGGCACGATGGACCCGATGACAAAAATGGATGTGAAGCATTCCATCCTTCATGCCCGGGACGAGATGGATGAGACATTTATCCTTGTCTCGCATGACATGGAGTTTGTCAGGGATGTGTGTGACCGGGTCGCACTGGTAAGGGGAGGGCGGATTGTGAGGATGGGGCCGACGATAGAAGTGCTGACCGAAGCAGGGTATAATGAGTGAAACCCGTCAGGCAGGGATAATTATTTCTGTTATTATTCATGATACCTGGGCTTTGGGAATAACCAGGATGGAAAAATATGCAAATAACTGATGTAAGCCAGGTCGTATCGGGACCTAACCCGCACAATGTCGATGCCAGGAAAATATATGATTCCCCCCATGCAGCTGCGGTGGTAATTACCCTCCACCCGGGAGAATCGCTCAGGAAACATATCACCCCGGTAGATGTATTCTTCTACGTGCTGGAAGGCAGGGCAGATATTGAGATCGGGGAGGAGCGTGAGACCATACAAAAGGATATGATCGTCGAGAGCCCGGCAGGAATTCCTCACCGCTGGATAAACGAGAGCAGGCAGGTGTTCCGGGTCCTTGTCGTAAAAGTCCCAAGACCTGACAAAGAGACAAAACTGCTCTGAATGGAGCGAAAAAAAAATCCAGGGTCTCTCCGGAAATCCGTACTGAATAAAAAAACTAACACCACTCCTTCAACATGGGGGGTAAAACCAACACCCCGTCCTACCTTGCCCCACAAAAATATTTTTTTTGGGCTGGCTTTTTAAAATTATATGAATAATCAGAGATTTCAAGCCTCTTTCCCAACCGGGGTTGCCATGGGGATACTGAAGAAAAAAATGAGATGAACAAATTTACAGTCTGCCTGATGACCAGAGATATGTTTTAGATCCCGAGCTCGGTCCGTTTCCTCTCGATGTGGTCTGATATCAGCACTGATGCCTTCACCGGGTCAGGTTCCACAGCAAAACCTGCATTTACCACACCCTTAAGCCCTTCAGTGAGCAGGGAAACGGTAGCCGGGCTCCCGGTAATGTGTGGCATGACGCCAAGGACTGTGTAGACACCGGATGCAACGAAATATGCCCCGATTGAGACCGCCTTCTGGGAGTACCATTCAGGAGCGGCACCGGCGAGGGGCAGTTTGTGGATCGGTACGTTGAGCGCGTTACCGAGTTCCGCTGCAAGCACGAGGATACGCGAGTTGTCGACACAGGAGCCCATGTGCAGCACGGGGGGTATCTTCAGGGACTCACAGACTGCCCGGAGGCCCTCACCTGCCAGTGATGCGGCCTCAGGCCTGAGCAACCCTGCTTTCCCTGATGCAATTGCGGCACAGCCGGTCTCGACACAGAGGATATTTCTTTTTATCAGTTCCTTTGCCAGTGTCACATGCCCGGAATCGTGTTTCACACGCGGGTTGTTGCACCCGACAATCCCTGCTGCACCTCTTATTTTCCCGGAGGCGATCAGGTCGATAAGTGGTTTGAAAGAACCACCGAGCGCATTCTTTATCGCCTCGTTGGAGAATCCCGCCATGACCGGCACCGGCTCTCCGGGGATCAGGACACGCTGCGGGTTCCGGTTCTTATAGTTCTCGACCGCCATCCGCACAATTGCCTTTGCTGTCAGGTACGCATCCTCCGCGTGGAAATCGAAGAAATACGAGCCCGGGATCGTGGCTTTTGAACTTGTAGAGATGATCAGGGTATGGTAGCAGCTTGCAGTCCTCGGGAGCGAGGGGAAGATGCACTGGTAGTCCACGACCATCGCTTCAAGGGCACCGGTTGCAATGATCAGTTCCTGGTTGAGATGGTTCCCGGTCATCGGGATGCCCTTTCTCATGAGCAGTTCATTCCCGGTACAGCACATGCCGACAAGGTTGATCCCCTTCGCACCGTATTTCCTTGCAAGTTCAGTAAACTCCGGGTCAGCGACTGCCTTTACAATCACTTCGGAGAGGACCGGGTTATGGCCGTGAACAGATATATTGACATGATCCGCTTTCAACACGGCGAGGTTCATTTTCGAGCTGTTGATCGTGGGAGTGCCAAAAAGGATATCCGAGACCTCGGTGCCGATCATCGATCCACCCCAGCCGTCCGAAAGCGAGGTACGTAATCCCTGGAGCAGAATATTCACGTAATCAGCACCGACACCCATCTGGACGCGGTGCATCGAGTCCACCACTTCGCGGTCGATGCCCCGCGGGGTAATGCCAAGCCTGGCCCAGGTCTCCCTGGTCGCCTTTGGAGCCCGGTCAAGGAACTGGAGCGTATTCTTCCTCATGCCGTACTCGTCAAGCATGGCGCCGCCAAGCTCGGCAGCAAGATCCTCCGGTCTCCTCCCTTCTGCTTTAATATTATATTCCTTGCAGATTTTCCTGAGTTTTTCCACATCGGTGATTACATAATCTGTTGTCTTTCCGGTTCCAAGGAGATACAACGTCTCGGCAATATCACGGCCATGGTCCGAGTGGGCTGCTGCACCCGTTGCAATCATGTCCAGCAGGTTGCGGGATACAATCAGGTCTGGATCGGCACCACAGACACCACGAATGCGATGGGGGGGTATTATCCGGCAGGGACCCATGGTACACCGTGAACAGGACAGCCCGGTTTCACAATATTTACAGGGCGGCTGCTGCATCTCGAACCGGTCCCAGACCGTCTCCATACCCTCCCGCATTGTCAGTTCAAGGACGGGTTTGGCATTTTCATCGATCGTCCGATCATTCTTCTTCTGTTCGATTAACACCGGGTTCATCAGGGCCATTCTTGCCCGGTCTAACTCGCACACATCCAGCCGTTCCCGGATGAGTATTGCCTTGGGTTCTTCTGCCATATCTCTCATCACTCCATTGCTGTTCTGACAATTCTGTAATCACAACACATGGTATATATACCTGTCCGGGGCGGGTTCTTTTGCACCAACTGGAGTTATCAGAGATGAGATAGAAGCGGGAATCGGTTTACACCGCAGTATAGAAGGTTTTTTAAAGCCAGGTCCCGGCAGGGAGACCGGGTTCACCTTCGAATTGAAAACTGCAATAAATGACGTTTACATAAAAGAAAGGGCACATGCGGATGATCACGAGATCAGGCCAAGCCCCATGAGTACCAGGAACGCAACGCCTATTCCAACCGTGGTATAATCCAGATATTCAATAATCCTTTTCATGAATGAACAGTGCCTTTGGTATACTCATTGCATTCTGACCTGTATTAAGTATGATGATCATGGTAACCTTCGTCGCAGGGAAGGATTCGCTGTTCTGCCGGGAAGAATTGCCCCGTAACGATTGCGTGTTCTCAAAATCCGGTACAGGTGCAGGGTGATAGTGAGTGCCCTTCACTCATCCGGGGGAGGACTACCACGGCGCTTTACCATCGTAAAGATATTTTTTCCATCCCTGCGTTCGTACCTGACCTCGTCCATGACGTTCCGTATTAATATCAGGCCGAGTCCGCCAATCGGCCGGTCATCCCCGTCTTTCGAAATGTCCCGCGACACGAATGTCACCGGGTCAAAGGCAGGTGCCCCGTCTTCGATTATAACGACCACCTCCTGGTCGTCAGCCTCGGTAATAACACGCACCTCCCCCTCTTTTCCATCATAGCCGTGCGAGATGGCATTCGTCACCGCCTCGTCTGTCGCCAGCTGAACATCGCTGATTAATTCAAAGGGAAACCCCTGCTCCTCTAGCAGTATCGCTAACCCGTCAAGGATTTCCTTCAGACCGGACATATCAGCCGGGATCGTCAGGTCTGTCCGGCCTTTCATAACAAATCCATGGTTCAGAGGCTTATCACGTTTCTCATTTGTCTTCCACGGCCTTCAGTACCATCAGCGTGATATCGTCCGACTGGGGGTACCCTGCTGCAAATGCACGGACATCCCCGAGGACAGCGTCCATAATATCGTGGGCCGGGAGCTCGTGGTACTTCTTTAACCCCTGGGATAACCGGTCCTCACCAAACATATTCTCCGCTGCGTTACCCGCCTCGGTAATACCGTCTGTATAGAGGAGTAAAATATCACCGGGCGAGAGAATACAATCCTCTTCAGTGTACGTCGCCTAGTCCATGATACCAAGGGCTGCACCAGTTGTACCAAGCTCCTCGATCGAACCGCTTCCTGCCCGGTAGACCATCGGGGGGTTATGGCCCGCGTTGGCATAGGTGATCTGGCGGAGTTCCAGGTCAATTACCCCATAAAAGAGTGTAACGAACATTCCGGTCCCTGAGTCCTCCGAAATGAAACTGTTCGCGTCCCGGAGTACATCCCTGGGGTGAGGATGCCAGAGCGAATTAACTCTCATAATCACGAGCGATAACGCCATGAACAGGGCTGCCGGGATCCCTTTCCCCGATACGTCGGCAATAATGATGCCTGCCCTGTGGTCCTTCGTCGGGACCACGGCAAACGGGATCACGTCGAAGAAATCCCCTCCAACCTCTTTTGCCGGGATGCTCGTCGCTGCAATGTCAAACCCGATGAGCGGCCCGATTTCTGATGGCAGGAAACTCTTCTGGATATCAGCGGCAATCTGGAGTTCGGTATTTTTACGCTCTATCTCACAGAGATAGGTATCCCGTTCCGCCCGTGTTTTTCTCTCCTCCTGGAGGTTGGTAATGATATACGCAAAGATAAACATCCCGAGCGCATTGGCAGCGATCATCGGGAATGCTACGGCAGCCACCAGAGCAAGGGCCATGGCAAAAGGAGTGGCGATAAACAGGACAAGGAGCATGTGAAGCCCCTCCATCAGGACGGCAAACTCAACCGAGATACGTATCCCCGGGAATTTTTTATTATTAAAAAGCCAGATCAGGCCTCCAAGCAGCCCGGCAAGGACCGTGGCAAGGGAGCAGGCGTAGACGGTAAATCCACCGATGGTCATACGGTACGCTGCACCGATGAGACCTGCACCAAGCCCGACAAGCGGGCCACAGGTAAGCCCTGCGACCATGGGGCCAAGGTCGCGGACGTTGACTGGGGCACCAAGTACCGTAATACCGGACATTGTACCGTATATCGAAAGTGCACCGAATATCAGTGTAAGCAGGACCTGTGCTTTAATGGTGGGGTGACCATCAAGGACGTCGGTGAAGAAACGCTGCCTGGTGAGGATATATGCGACCACCACAATGACACAGATCATCTGGATCAGCACAAGCAGGTCATCGATCATGAACAGCGGCATAATAGAGGATTACCAGGAAAAGGTAGTCACTGAAAACACTAATAGTACATGCCCGGACATCTCCGCCATACCGCATAGATGGATGAGGGCATCTCTCCAGGGTCAGATGATCTGCAGGGTAACAATCACCACCCGGGGTACTTGACGGAGGGGCACGGGCTGGATGTTCCGCGAGGCGGTTGAGACCGGGAGTTACTGCCGGGTTGCTGTATGGTGTACTTATAAACAACCATGTCAAACGTATACTATCGTAAGGAGACAGGACCAATGGACACCACCACAAGCCACAAGGAGGGTGTGGCCATCATTGCACTCTTCGGCCGGATTGATACCACTGCAGCACCTCAGCTGGAGAAAGAACTGAATACCCTTATAGGTGAAGGAAAACGAAAAATTCTCCTGAATTTTTCAGAAGTTACCTATATCAGCAGCGGCGGGCTGCGGGTTCTCCTTTCCACGGCAAAAAAACTCAGGGGCCCTGAAGACAGGTTCGGACTCTGCTGTCTGGCCCAGGAGGTGAATAAAATCCTGAAACTTGCAGGGTTCACCACCATATTCGCGATATTCTCTTCGGAAGGAGAGGCGTTTGACGCGTGGAAGTGACCTGCTCGAAAACCAGCAGTGGCAGCAGGTCCCCGGAGATGATCATGCAGAAATCTTTCCATATCTCAGGAAAGTAGATACAAACTCATCCAATTCTTATATTATTTCAACACCCTCCCAGATCATACTGATCGATCCTGGCGGATTTCCAGAGCAGATGGACATACTTGCCTCTGAGGTTGATAGGATTCGTACTGCAAATCCAAGGCCGGTCTTTGTTTACCTTACCCATGCTCATGTAGACCATTTTATCGTCATGCAGTCCCACCCGTTCTTTAAGGGACCCGGGCAGCCAATCCTTGCCACCCATACCGCAGGGGCAGAAACCCTTGAGGCTGCTGACACCGCTGCTACACAGGCAGACCTGTTCCAGATCAGGCTCAGTCCCCAGCACGTACCGGTGCAGTTTTTCGGGCCGAGCCTTGAATCGAAGACTGAATTTTTTGAAATCTGCCCGCTTGAAGCTCCCTGTATGCGTGTCCAGGAAAGTGACATCCAGGTGAATGACCAGGTACTCCTGAAACGCCAGGTCGTGGTTTCCGGGATGCAGGACAGGATAGAGGTCTATCACCTCCCCGGGCACAGTCGTGACAGTATCTGTATCCGGGTCGGGGGCCTGCTTTTCATTGGCGACCTGTTGTTTGCGGCAAGCCCTGGTATTGCAGGCCTCCGGGGATGGAGCCAGCAGGAACTCCTTGCATCGCTAAAAAAAGTCCACTGGATCCTTGAGAATGAAGACATCAGGATCTGCTGCCCGGGACACGGGCGCCTGATATCTTCTACCAGCGCCGAAGCGGTCTTTGCAAACATGGAGAAGGAGACCTATTTCCTGACCGAGATCCAGGAGATCAACCCGGAGTGGGCAAAACAGACAGCCCGGTATGCAAACGACCTGATGAACCTGGTGGCAGAGACCTTCACGATCATGGCGGGGAGGTGCTACCGTGCGGCCCATATCCTCGAGGAACTCGAGGAGACTGGGGAAGCCGAGAGCCTTTCGGGCATGGTGTGCCTGGATACGATCGACTCGATCCTCGCTGACTTCCACCGGTTCAACGAGGATTACCGGGCAGGAAACCAGCGGGATGTCCACCTCGCCCTGAAAGCAGGACAGATCACATCAAAGCTTGAAACAGTGTATAAGACTGGGATGCTTGACCTGGTCATCGATCCACACCTCGTAAAAAGGGTAGAGCGGCTTCTTTCAGATTATATGTCCCTTTTCCGGGGTTTCCGGCCGACTATCGAGCGGGAGGAGGTAGACCCTGACATCCTCGTAGCCCATTGCATCAGCACACTTGTTTCACCCCCGTGCAGTGACGAGGACCTGATAACACTTGCAGATGATGAAGCCTTATACCGGCAGGCACTGGTAAAAAGGCTTGTCTATGTACCGGTTTTTGATGATACACCGGTTAATTTTGACCCTTCGGAATACCCGTTCAGGGTGATCGCAGACAGGGAACGGTTAGCAGACTTAATCACGGTTATTCTCGAGGACCTGGCAGGTACTGGTAGTGAGCAGATAGAAGTCCGCGATACGAAAGAAACCGACCGCGGTTTCATCACCATCAGTTCAGAGTGTTCATCGCCAGGGATGGACTATCCAGGTGAACGGCTCGGTTTCATGATAAAGGAATGCGAGTATTCTGGTGGCTTTTTATCCTGTGAGAAGGAAGGTGCAACAATTTCTGTTGTCATTGAGTTGCCGGCGATATGAAATCCAGGTTGCTATCCATTACCTTCGGAGCATCATTCCTTTTTTTAATCCTTCTTTTTTTAAAAAACCTATAATTTTTTAAATAACACATCGATACGCCATTTTTTTAACCTCCCGATGCATTATCTTTCCGGAAAACAGGGAAACAGAATGAAAGCGGCAATTATCGGATATGGCAAAATGGGCCGTGAAATCGAGAAAATCCTCGTTGAACGGGGACACGAAACCGTTCTTACGGTAAACACGGACAATGCGGCCGACCTGAACGCCGGAAACCTCCGGCAGGCCGACGTGGCTTTCGAGTTCACGTCCCCGGCGACGGCTTACGCTAATGTCAGGAAATGCCTCGAATGCGGCACTGCAGTGGTGTGCGGTTCGACAGGCTGGAACGAACATCTCGGTGAAGTCAGGGAGTTATGTAATTCATTCGGCGGTTCATTCTTTTATTCGTCCAATTACAGTATCGGGGTGAACGTCATGTTCCATCTTAACAGGGAACTGGCACGCATAATGAACCAGTTCCCCGAATACAACGTTTCCATTGAAGAAACCCACCACAAGCATAAACTCGACTCGCCGAGCGGCACTGCCGTCACACTGGCAGAAGACATAATTGCCAGCTGCGGTACAAAAAAATTGTGGGTGAACCGCTACACCGACTCCGTTGAAGAAATAGGCATCAGGTCGTTTCGGGAAGGTGAAGTCCCCGGCACCCATAAAATCATCTATGAATCGGAAAACGACCTGTTATCGGTAACTATCTGCGCAAAATCACGCCGTGGCCTTGCTTTTGGCGCCGTGCTGGCAGGTGAATTTCTCTGTGGCCGCAGGGGCATCTACTCGATGGACGATCTCGTAAAATTTTGAAAATTGCCGGGTGCAGGTCCACTGCTTTGGTGATGCTAGTTGGATCGAGACCTGTTCCACTACTGTGGAATAATGAGCCTTACAGAAACACTGCCTAAAGATATCGTACCGGGGTCGGGGTAGAATGGGAGTGAACGCACCTTTACTGACCGCGTATTCCTACTTCTAGAAGTTTCACACCAGGGTTGCAGCAGATCGCGTTTATTACTTATACAGGGTTTCACCGGAGATTAAAAGACAATACTATCAGGCAAATTCTGAGATCGTCGTCTGACGCGACCCTTTCGGCTCAAATCCTGAAAGCCTGAGCCCAATCAGACGGATTTTAAGGCCTTCCTGGAATGCGGGAAGAAGTCCGTGTGAAACTTCCCTTATCAGGACGGGATCATCAGTGTAGCGTTCAAAGGTCTTTGACCGGGTCCGGGTCTGGAAATGCTCATCCCGTAATTTCACCGTAACAGTCCTGAACCTGAGGTGCTCGTTGACAAGGACTGCATGGAGCTCTGCAGCCATATTATCGAGCGTCTGCACCAGCACCATCTCATCACCGGTGTCGTTTTCAAATGTGATCTCGCGGGATATCGATTTATATCCCTCTTCCTGTTTAATCTCCCGGTCATCGGTACCATGGGCAAGGTCATGGATCACGGCACCCCACTTCCCGAACAGTGCGATTAACTCCTGCACATCGATACGTACGAGATCACCGATCGTGCGGATTCCAAGCTGTTGCAGCGCTTCACGGGTCTTTTTCCCGACACCGGGGATCTTTCCAACCGGGAGTGGTGAAAGGAACTCCTCCACATGCTCCGGCTCCACCACGGTGAGCCCGTCCGGTTTCCGGTAGTCGGAAGCAATCTTGGACACAACCTTCGAGGGGCCGACCCCGATAGAACAGGTAAGCCCGGTTTTATTCCGTATCGCCTCTTTCAGTGCTACCGCGATTCTGCGGGCTTCCGGATAATCCCCGGCATGAGATATATCGAGATATGCTTCGTCAATACTGACCTGTTCAAACAGCCCGGTAGTATTCTGTGCAATCTCCATGACCTCCCCGGAGGCCTGGGCATACAGGTCAAAATGGGGGCGGAGAAAGACACCCCCCGGGCACCGTTCGAACGCCTTTGAGATTGGCATCGCCGAATGGACACCGAATACCCGTGCCTCGTAAGACGCGGTGCTCACAACCCCACGGCCCCTTCCTTCTTTCGGGTCTGCTCCCACGATGACAGGGCGGCCCTGGATTTCGGGGTGTTCCCGCATCTCAACAGCGGCAAAAAAAGCGTCCATATCCACGTGGAGGATAATCTTTTGCGCAGGCCCGGGAGCAGGATTCCGTAGGAACATGGTAAGCAGGAAATCGCATCACGGGTATCAGAGTAGACCAGATGTATTATCGCCAGATTTTATCAAAGTCAGGTACTCCCTTTACCATGAGCGTAATCATAAATAAATTCCCCTTCATGCCCATTAAGCAGGAGGTCAGCTGCCTGGATAACACCCGTATATTTCAATATTAAAAAACAGACCCGGACCTTGAAATATTACTCATAAGGTCCGGAAAGGATCCCGTTAATGTTATCCATCACGTCCGGTGGACGTACCCGTATTGCGGAGCGCTGCAGTTCATCGGGAATTGAGACCTCATGGAGCTGGGTGTGGCAGTGCGTGCAAAGAATAAGGATATCAGATGCACCGTTACAGACCTTTGCTCCATTTTCCAAATCCGATGAAGGGATAGGATGAAGTTCAAGCATGGTATGCGGGACAACACTCCCGCAGGACTCACAGCAATAGCCGATCGCCAGTTTCAGCTGTTTTTCATGTAGTGCCGATGAAAGGTTCAACAGAGTCATAGACCCCCCAGATGATCCCTGATATGTGTATCGTATGATGGTGAGATGATAATGGTTACGCAGTGACCCCCCGACACTTCCCAGGTGGGAGTGCAAAGATGCCGGGACCTCCTGATAGATTCATGGCACGATTTCGCCCATACTCGTAACCAGCCGTGAAATTAACGCTAAAAAAATCAAATGAGGCGTGATTCATAGGAGGGGGAACATATCCGGCCCTTCATTACGTGGCAAGTATGAGGTCTTTCTGGGGACGTCCCGGAATATCCCGGAGCTGCATGATATATCCCGATGAGGAGTCGTTGCCAGGGGATAAAAGCGGGGTAATGAGCACA
>JALOPT010000189.1 GCA_025453715.1 Methanoregulaceae archaeon
CCGCGAGCCGCTCGACACCTGCATCGCAATGGCCAACGAGTCCGGTATCCCTGTTATATCAGCAGATCTCCCCACACCCGGGATCAGGGCAGCATGGATCCTTGCATTCCACCGGCCGAAAACCCGTGGTTCTGAGGTTGCAGATATCGGTATTCCTGTTGAAGCAGAAGTATTCACGGGGCCCGGGGAAGTCACCCTTCTACCCCGCAGGGGGCAGATGGCCCACAAAGGCGAGGGTGGACGCGTGCTCGTTATCGGGGGTGGTCCATACCAGGGTGCACCCTACCTTGCCGGACTTGGTGCGCTGAGGGCCGGGGCAGATATCGTCAGGATTGCATCCCCTGTATTTGAACCGATCCCGGACCTGATCTATGAACGTCTCGGTGGGGAAGTCATAAACAGGGACCACATCCCCCGGTTGATTGAACTGGCCCGGCAGTCGGATGTCATTGTGTGTGGCAACGGGCTCGGTGACGCAAGCCATGAGGTAGTGTGTGCGGTTGCCCCGCACTGTAAAAAGGCGGTGTTTGATGCAGATGCCCTCCGCCAGCCGGTCCCTCGTGCAGAGGAGACCATTTACACCCCTCATGCAGCGGAATTCACCAGGATGACCGGAAAAACCCCGCCGCCAGACTTGGCCGGGCGTGGACAGATCGTGAAATCCCTGGCAGGTGGATCTACGATTCTCCTGAAGGGTCCCGTTGATGTACTATCTGATGGCACGCGGGTGAAATTTAACAGGACTGGGACACCTGCAATGACTGTTGGCGGGACCGGAGACGTCCTGTCCGGTGTCACCGCGGCATTGTTCTGCCACCTTCCCGCATTTGACGCAGCAACAGTTGCCGCATATGTAAATGGAATGGCAGGGGTGGCAGCCGAAAAAGCGACCGGCGGCGGTTTACTCGCAAGCGAGCTGGTTAATTATATTCCACGCGAACTATTTGGCCAGGGTGTATCCAATGGCTGAATTTTCCCACATCTCGGGTTCCCGTGCAGAAATGGTTGATATCACTGCAAAGGGTGATGTGACCCGGGAGGCGACGGCAAAAGGGCGGATCTATCTGCGAAAAGAGACGATCCAGGCAATACAGCAGGGGACTGTAATCAAAGGCAACGTACTTGCGACCGCACGTGTCGCGGCAACTCTCGCGGTAAAAGACACCCCCCGGATTATCCCCATGTGCCACCAGATCCCCATTGGAGCGATACAGGTCGATTTCAGCGAGGAAGAGTCGTGGATTGAAGCGACGGTAATGGTAAAGACCATCGGGAAAACCGGTGTAGAAATGGAAGCACTTACTGGTGTCAGCGTGGCACTCCTTACCATATGGGACATGGTGAAGTCTGCCGAGAAGGATAGTGAAGGCCAGTACCCTGTTACTCGAATCGAAGGTGTCTGCGTGACGGAGAAGAAGAAAGGGCCCGCGAATGGGTGATGTAACCCATTCTGCTATTTCATTCTGCAGCTCTTACAGGTCCGGTATGCACTATCCCCCGGAGTTCATTTTATATCCAGTCCCGTCGAACTGTAAAGGAATACGGGATGCGTCCCGTGTAGGAATGTAGCTCTGAAAAGAGCTGAACCTTGGTGAATATCATGTCAAAATCGATGTATGCGTACGTCCGCGACGCATGGAAGAAACCCGATGAATCTCCGGTAAGCGCCCTCCAGTGGGAGCGCATGCAGGTCTGGAGACGGGAAGGGAGCGTAGTCCGTGTTGACCACCCGACCCGTATCGACCGGGCACGGAGTCTCGGTTACAAGGCAAAGCAGGGCATCATTGTTGTCCGCGTGAATGTACGACGCGGTGGCCGCAGACGGTCACGGTATGTGCGTGCACGACGTACCGCAAGAATGGGTGTCAACCGCATTACCGCGGGAAAGAGTATCCAGAGGATCGCTGAAGAGCGGGCTTCCAGGCGGTACCCCAACATGGAAGTCTTAAACTCGTACTGGGTAGGCCAGGACGGGAGACAGAAATGGTACGAAGTGATCCTCGTTGATGGTCATCACCCGTGTGTGAAAAGTGATCGTAATCTTTCGTGGATTAGCAACCCCGTCCACCGGGGCCGTGCAGAACGTGGGAAGACGAGTGCGGGAAGAAAAGGCCGTGGTATGATGACCCGCGGAAAGGGTACTGAAAAGACCCGTCCAAGCATCCGGTCCCATGCGAACCAGGGAAAATAATCCCTCTGTTTTTTCAGATACGGGCTGTCGGATGATTGCCACTGATGCGACCGTATTTCCTTCCCCGCTGGGTAATACTTCAATCCGCCGTATGGTCATAGAGACCCGCGAGCTTGGGTTTGACAGTATTGTCGCTATTGGTCAGCCAGGATGGGAAACAGATGGATTTTCGGTGATTGGCGGCCTGCTGATCCGTGAAACGCAGGTTAAAGCGGTAATTAATGCAGCACGGGCGAATTCTCCCGGAAAGGGGTTACTCGTGGTGAATGCCGGTAATAATTCGTTTAACCGTTCAATCATCCAGATTAAAGGTGTTCATGTAATCAGGCACCTCCACAAGACTGAAAAGAATTCGTTTGACCATATTATTGCACGGATGGCTGCGGAAAACCACGTTGCCATCGATATTGACCTCCGCCCACTCGTTATGTCACGCGGTGTCTGGCGACAGAAAACAATCCAGAGGTACAGGGATATTCTAGGTCTCTGCGAACGGTTCCAGTTTCCTCTTACCATGTCCAGTAACGCCCGATCGGTTGTCGAGCTGAAATCGGTAAGGGAGATGGTGAGCCTTGCCTCCCTGGTGGGCCTCGAAGAGCCTGTTGCAATGGAGGCCCTTTCAACGATTAAAGGCCTGCTCACCCCGGCCGGTCCTGTGCAGGTGGTCGGGTGAGGCCCCGTCCCCCGTCAATGCGGGATAAAAGGCGGTATGTCCTCGTGAAGATAACCCCGTCATGGTTGTGTCCCGAGACAAAACCGCTCTATCTTGCAGTGCAGGAAGCAATCACGTCCCTTTACGGGGATGCCATCGCAGCAGCCATCCAGATGGCGGTTGTATATGGCGATAATGAATTCTGTATTATCAGGTGCAGGAGAGGGTGCGAGGGCAGGCTTGAGACTGCACTATCCACCGTTTCGTGCCTGAATGAACAGGGGATCTCCCTCCGTAGCTATGCAGTTTCCGGTACAATTCATGCACTGAAACGGAGGATTGAAAAATGCAGAAAGGGACCTGTCCCCGATGCCAGGGAATTGAAAATAGGTGAGAGAATCTTCGAGGCATATTATTTCCCGGGTCAAAAAGTTGATGTATTAGAAAAGGGATTTAAAAGCCGGGAGCTATTGTTCCTCACAGAAACAGATATTGAGGAGATGTAATGCAACCACAGTATCAGATGGGTTATGACCGTGCGATCACTGTATTCAGCCAAGGTTATACCAGGTTGAATATGCCCGTGAAGCGGTCAAACGCGGTACTACCGCGGTAGGGATCAAGTGCGTGGAAGGGGTTGTCCTGATTGTCGACAAACGGGTCAGCTCCCGGCTGCTTGAAGCGTCATCAATCGAGAAGATCTTCAAAATCGATGAGCATATCGGCGTAGCTTCGTCGGGCCTTGTCGGGGATGCAAGGTCTCTGGTCGA
>JALOPT010000190.1 GCA_025453715.1 Methanoregulaceae archaeon
GCGATTTTTGAGGGATAATGGCGCGGGATCCACCGGATAAAGTGCTCCTTTGTCACAAAGTCAGTACGCGCAGGGGTGTGGATTCCCAGTGCCTTCGCCCCGTTATCATCAATTCCGGCAAGGTACCAGCTCTCAATTTCCTGGATGATGACCATGATATTCTGGTATTCGGCCTCGGAAAACCTGGAGAGAATAATGTTTTTCTTGGCGTGAACACTGGTTTCCATGTCGATGTCTGTGACAATAATGTAGTTATGGTGCATCGCGTTGATGCCCCGTATGAACCGGTCAACCTTCACAGATTTTGTGCATGCAAACGTGATCAACTCGACAGAAGTAAATGCATGTTCAAAACGGGGTTTTATAATTGTCTCAAAGAACCTGACGTCGTCACTTCCCTCTACAAAGATAAACAAGCGCCCTGCAGCCATTGCCACCTCATTCAAGACCAAGAAGGTCCTGGATAAAAAGTTCATCGATGCCTATTTCGTGCTCGAGGAATGTCCTGACCTCCTGTTTATCAACGGGCCTTGAAAGGTGCGAAAATCCCTCCCGGTCTCTTGTGATCAGGGTAATATCTTCGATATTGACGTGTTTCACCATCTCGGGGTTGTGCGTCGTCACAATAATCTGCTTCCTTTGCGAAGCGTCCTTGAGTATGGCAACGAGTTTGGAAATGAGGGCCGGGTGAATATTTCTTTCCGGTTCCTCAATAATCGTCACAGGGCGCTCTTCAAAGAAAAGAGCAACAATCAGCGCTGTGATATTGATTGTTCCATCCGAGACCATCGAGGCGGGTATATACTTGTTCCCGCTGTATACCTCCCTGACCTTCATAAAAAGTGACATGTCGAGGAACTTTTCGACCGCGATATCATCCACAAACGGCAGCATATCCCGTACAAGATTGAGGAATGCCCGTTTTCGTTCAGGGTCTTCGCAAATACTCTTGACGACAATGGCAAGGTTACTCCCGTCATTTTCAAGCTCAGTTTTTCCGAGCATCGGGGCCGCTTTCTTGAGAAGCCGGGGGTCAAAATCATAAATTTTGATCCCACGGAAGATCCATTCGAGGGGGGGGATCCCCGGAACATTCATGGGGATATTGGCAATCAGGTGCGTACCAGGCTTTTCTTTTGACTGGAAGAGGTGAGGGAACAGGTCTTCATCACGGATAACGAATCCCTGCGGGGGAAAGAGATCATACCGGATCTTTCCATCAGCGAGTGATAATTTTAAACAGCCCGGCCCAATCTTCTGCTCCGGAGAAGATGGCCCGAAAAAGTCCCCGGTAATTTCAAGCTGGTCATTTGGGACTTCGTATCCCGCCTGGGTATCCGTGAACCGGATGGAGAACTCGTACAGCAGGTGTATGGGTTCAAAATAGATCGGGGCATGTTCTCTTACCCCGATAACATCCCGTTTTTTCTCCTCAAGCGTGTATTCAATCTTAAAAGACAACTCCTCTGAAGGCCCGATAACCGTGTTTCGCAGGTAATCTACTCCCCCCTGGAGGGAGATGGCATTGTTGATACCATATTTTGCTATATCGCGAAGAAAAATAAATACCTGGATAAGGTTTGATTTCCCGGAGGCGTTTGAACCGATAAGGATAGAAAACGAGGCTGGATGAAATGACATCTCGCGGAAGCTCTTAAAGTTTGTGACAGAGATGCAGGTGATAGGCATAAGACAGGATCTTATGCCGTGAGAGATAAGGTCTTCGTTTGTACGCCCCCATACACGCATGTCAACCGGTTTTTAACACACCTGCACAATTTTTGGGTATAAACGATTATGATGAGGAACGCTACTGTTCTATTATGACGACATGGCCTGTGCCCGGGAGTGAGTCCGCAGTAGTACCAGGTGAGGGTAAACCCGGTTCTTTCTGGGAAAACAGGGGAGACCGGTTCCATTGTGGCGTAGATATTTATGCGCCGGCAATGAGCGATGTGCTCGCCTGCGAGACCGGAGAGGTCATCGACATTGGTATCGCTACTTCGCCGGACCAGGTCAGTTACTGGGACACGACACGGTACGTCCTGGTTAAAACGCGCACCAACCTTTATTGCCGGTACGCAGAGTTTGCTGACATTTTAGTGCATATCGGCGACCGTGTACTCGAAGGGCAGGTAATCGGGCACATCGGTACGGTTATCAGGCCCCACCTTGTTGACAGCTGTTCACCACTCTATGTCCAGCGGCTAAAACGGGAAGGGCATGTGTCGATGCTGCATTTTGAGGTGTACCGTTTGAGGCCCGGTTATATGCGGGCATACAGCGGGGGTAACTGGTTTGGGAACGGGCGTCCGGAGGGGCTCCTTGACCCGGGACCATACCTGCGTGATGCATCCCATGGTCTGGGAAATTACGACCAATAAAACAGGTCATTTTGTACCTGTCCATGTTTGCGGGAATTTTTCATGCAGGTAGAGATTCTGGACGGCAGTGATCACGGACAGGATCTTATTCCACCCCGGGACGTATCAGGCAGATTAGAACATTGCCTGAAACGCCATTTTTTCACGGATTCAGATAAAAAAACCTGGAGAAAATTTTAAAAAAGGCCTGCTAACCGGAGTTAACCAGGCGGGATCGATTTGATTACATTTCCTTTTTTTATCAGGTAATAGGCGATACCAAGGCCGACGATAAGGATTCCCATTCCGGCCAGCAGGGCCCCGTCTCGTAATTCAGGGTCGAGGATGATTACTTTCCGGGCGATTGCAATAACAGCAACAAGGATGACGATCTCCACGTGAATCACATTTTCACGAAGGTATGCCTTCAGGGTATCAAGGAGTTCAATGCCTATCACCACAAGGAGGAAGACCCCGAATATGCTCAGTAGTTCAGCGTTGTCAAGTCGAAATACCGAATTCACGACCAGGCCCTCCCAGATGACCCAAAGCAGATCGGCAATCGAAAACAGGATCACTCCGCCGAGGAGAATAATAAGGGCGATATACATTATATTCTCGAATTTCCTGATGTAATCGAGCATGGTAGATTTCCTGATTAATACTAATTCAATGATTATAAGAGTATATCGCTTCCAACACCATCTCAGAAACCCTGTGCATGGAACCGATTACCTAACAAAACCTTAGCCGTGAAATTTGGTTTTCCCGAGGATTATATGCAGATAGTTTAGTAAAAAATCAGGTTTCCGGTGGGCCTCACGGGCAGCTATGCCTAAAAAGTAAGGCAGGAACCCACAATAAGATCTTCGCCGGAAGAATTAGTCGTCCTGGACTGCATCGAGGAAGTTTGAAAAAATCCTTGTCCCGTTCGCGGTATACTCTTGCTTGATCGCATGGAAATCCGATATCATTTTACCTGAGTCCATTGACAAGAGTTGTGGATCGGCCTTGATTAGGGTATTGAGCAGTGGCTC
>JALOPT010000191.1 GCA_025453715.1 Methanoregulaceae archaeon
GTTCACTCATGACAATACAATTTTTTGAGTAAATCCATATGTCAAGACGGGATTTTTACCTTCTCCATAACGGGCATTTAATTTTAATGCTTATTACAGTTAGCCAACAAAAGTTCCTATGTGATATTTTAGCCGGGTCCCTTTCTCCTTAATTCAATGGAATAATATTCCCGTATTTTTTTAATACTCCCGGAAATCGTTTCCACCACCACGGATAGAACCATTTATTCCCGGTGTGGTATCAACTACTAATTCATGCAGATGACGACCGGGGTTAGTCTACAACGCTACAAGGAGATCGCGGAGGTCCTGTATGAGTGGGGGTTTATATCGACCGTCCTCGAGGACCTTTCACCGGGCCTTAGAAATATGGATATCAGCACCAGGCTCCACCCGCAGATCCGCGGGATGACGGTGTACGAACGCATGCGGCATGTTCTTGAGGACCTGGGCCCGACATTCGTAAAATTCGGGCAGATCCTTTCTACCCGGCGCGAGATGATATCGCCCGAGATGTATGAGGAGCTGATAAAACTCCAGGACAAGGTGCCCCCGGTACCGTTCGAAGATCTCCGTGCGACCGTTGAGCATTATTGCGGCCCAATCGAAGAGACATTCCTGGAGTTTGATACAAAGCCCTTTGCTGCCGCTTCGGTTTCGCAGGTCCATAAAGCAGTGCTCAGGGACGGGACCGTTGTTGCCGTTAAAATCCAGCGCCCCGGTATACGTGAGGCAATCGAGACGGACCTGCCGCTTTTTGAGAATCTGGCAGAAAGGATAGAGAAACTCTCTCCTGATGCGAGGGTATTTAACCCGAAAATCATGGTCCAGGAGTTTGCAGTCCAGATACGGAAGGAACTTGATTTCACCCATGAAGGAAAAAATTCAGAAATTATTGCAGCCAGCATGGCCGATATCCCCGAGATAAAAATCCCGGCCGTCTTCTGGAAATACTCCGGGGAAAAAGTCCTTACAATGGAATTTGTACAGGGATGCCGCATTGATGATGTTGATACCATAAAGACATACCAGGTGGACCCGGTTCATATCGCCGATGTTGGTTTTCACGCATATATCAGGCAGATATTCCGGGACGGCTTCTTTCATGCAGACCCTCACCCGGGTAACCTCCTCGTCTCCCCGGAAGGCCGCCTGATATTCCTGGACTTTGGGATGGTCGCCCTTATCCGGCCGGAACGGCGTAAGATCTTCATCAAGGTACTGATGTCTATTGTCGGGTGCGATGTTGACACGCTTGTCGAAAGCTTCGAGAAACTCGGGCTCGAATTCAGGCAGGAAGATATTGAACCGTTAAAGGATGAACTGTACGCCGCTCTTCGCGAGTACCAGACATCTGAACTAGGACAGCTGAATGTCGGTAGTGCCATGGACTCCCTGCCAAAAATCATGCAGAAATATAACGTGGCTGTGCCTGGTTCACTAATGATGGTGCTCAAGGTCATCTGGATGATATTTGCCGTTGCGGTTAAACTTGACCCGGGATTCAATTTCAACCAGAGGGTAAAGCCCTATTTCGACGAGATTATCGAGGGGAGTGTCCTTTCACCTGATACCCTGAAAAAACTCCCGCTATCATTCATGGAGATGGCAGAAGGAGTCATGAATGTCCCGAAAGCACTCAACCATATGCTCAATACAATAGGAAAAGGAGATTTCAAGCTGGAGATCGAGGCAAACGACTTAAAAACACTGTCCACCAGTATCCAGCAGGCATCCGGCAGAATTATGATCGCCATGATAATTGCAGCTATCGTCGTTGGTTCATCGATCGTGGTACACGCATCAGGTACAGAGATTACCGGGACCCTGTTCTACGCAGTATTTACCGTATATGTAATAGCAATCATGGTTGGAATCGTGGCCCTCTCAATGATGATGAAAAAATAGGATATTCCGGGGTTATACACTTCTTACCAGTTTCCACCCGAAAAAAAGCGCTGTGACTCCAAGCAATACACACAAAAACCCGATGATTTTCTCAAACAAGAGCATAATGGCAGACAGATTAAACAGGTAGGCGATCCCGATAATGACAAGGATAATACCGACAATAAAGGAGATAAGAGCAATCCAATCCATTGTTATCATTCGGAATGTGATAATACAGGATTTATAATTAACGAATCAGTTCTTTTTTCCCGGGATATAGAAAGATATGGCGGTGCTTCGGGTAGTATAACCCCCTGGGCACGGATGGTCCGGCAGGGGATACCACCTTTTTATTGGATGTCTGACATCTCCGTTATGCAATTTTTTTTCAGCAGGTCTTTTATTACCGGGGCAATCTAAACGTTTCACCAGTCTCATCAGCCATTTTTTTATTTGCTTTCCTTTGGACGTTCCCGGGGAAATGCAATTCTCATCTAACGCAAAAAGGCAGTTTATAAAGTTTAGTACTAATATATATTGAGAGAGTGATGAGCCCTTCCTATGCCTTCGAATGACCACGACCTGCTTGTCCTTGTCACGAACCTTTTTGGTACCGACAGGTTGTCGTTCGATGCCTTTGAGAGAATGAAATCATTCCTCATCAACCCGCTTTTCCGCCCGATTGCTGAGGACGCCACCCAATGGGTTACCGTGGGAAATACCATGTTCCATGAAGAACAATACTCCCTGGCACTCAAATGTTATGCAAATGCCATTGAAATTAATCCTGTTAACCTTGATGCATGGAACAATATATCGGTCACGTTCGAAAGGATTGGCAGATTAGAGGAGGCAGGGAGATGCAGGCAAAAGATTGCAGAGATTAATAACGTCCGTAGTGTGAAAAAGGTAAAATGAAATCCTTTTTTATTCCGATGGAATTACCCTGATATCCATATCTGCAATCCGGCTGTAAATTTTAGACTTTTCTGAAAGTGTCCACCGGTCAAAGACAAGCGACTGGAATGGCTGCCAGATCACCACCCAGCAGAATATTACGAGGACATTGAGCATAATAACAGCAAGGGGTACATGCTGGAACTTCGTTAACAGGGCGATACCAATAAAGGAAGGTATTGCGACCCCGACTGTGAGCCAGACTTCCCGAAGCCCGACCCGGATAGTCAGGATGCTGCTCCTTTTTATCTCGCTGGATCGGTCCTTAAAATGGGACCTGGTCGCGGAAATGATAGCAGTCTCGCGATCGGGCGTAAGGTCCGATCCAGGGAACACCAGTTCAATATGGTCGCAGATTGGTGAGATTTTCTTATCCGGCACGTTAAGGACAGAAAGGACGATGGCATTTTCAGCACGATCGGTTAGTTCCCGGTTATATTCAGGGGTCGGGTCATCAGGGTCATAAAAATGGGCAATGGTCCTGAACTTCACAGAGGCGAGAGTACCAGGGCTGT
>JALOPT010000038.1 GCA_025453715.1 Methanoregulaceae archaeon
CGGGATTTCCCGGAACACCAGCCCCTGATGGTTGCGGGAGAGGGAAACACAGCGCCCTGGAATAAAAAAAGAGATGACATGAACAAGGGGCCAATGCACCAATCTTCATAACATTGACCAAAAAGATGATGAAATTCAGGAAATTTGAAGTAAAGATACCTGGGAGGAATAATGTATGATGAACCGTAAGAACGATGATATAAGCATCCGGATTATTACCATAACCGGGTTCCTGGTCCTGGTCTGCCTGGTTCTCGTGACCGGTATATCTGCAGCGGGGACGAAAACTGCGTACCTGGGAGATATGGTCACATTATCGGGTTCCTCACCGGGGAGTGATATCGTCTACCTCTTCATGACGGGACCGAACCTTCCATTAAACGGTGTGGCTCTGAACAACATCAACCGGAGGGCTGACATGGGGGGCTTTGCAACAGCCGATGTGGATCCGGACGGCAGGTGGACCTACAAGTGGTATACGAACCAGATCGGAGGGAAAATCGATACCGGAACCTACACGGTATGGGTGACAGACCGACCGGTTGACAGGTCACATTTAAGCGGGAGTAATTTCGTTTCCATCCCTGTACTCCTGCAACAGCCAGGTATCGTTGCCACGTCATCAACTGCAACCGGGGGGCTTTTAGTACGGACGATACCTGAAGGTGCAGTCCTTTTCTTAAACGGTGAAAACAGGGGGATCACCCCGGTTACTATCCCTGACCTTCCCGCCGGAAGCCACGTGATTTCCGTGTCCAGCACGGGTTACCAGAACCTGACAACACAGGTTGTCGTTAAGGAAGGCGCACTTACTGAAGTCAGTATTCCATTAACGGATAAAAACGGGTCACTCTATGTCAACACAACCCCGCCAGGGGCTGAAATATCCATTGACGGTAAACAGTCCGGCTTAAGCCCAATCCTGCTCTCTGACCTCGTACCCGGGAACCATACCCTCGACGCTACGAAAGCAGGATTTAACGCGACCCGCCAGGAAGTACAGGTTATCGGAGGCCATATGATGGTTGCACAGCTATCGCTTGGGCAGAGTACACCCGTGCCAGGTGCCTATCCCCCCGCCACCAGGGCGCCAGGAATTGCGCCGTTAACACTGTTTGGTTCAATGATTGGGACGCTTTATATCTGCAGGCGTTTGAGGTAATGGATACCCGGCGAATAACCCTCAGGTCCCGGGAACAAGGGAGATTTACCTCATCCGAGCCTTTTCTTGGATTTTTCAGGTAACTACCGACGGTATTATTGCTCTTCCCTTTACCGGATGGCATGGATTTACCCCGGGACAAACCGCAGGGAACGCCGAAAAAATCTCCTGATATTCGCAAAAAAGGATCTGCTATTTGATAGCCCGGTCAGATGTACCGGTTTCGCCGCAACCAGTCCACCTGGGGTGGCATGTAGCGGTATATGATATCACACTTCTCGTCCTGGAAACTCCAGGGGGTCACAATCAAGGTATCCCCTTCACGTATCCAGACTCTTTTCTTTATTTTTCCCTTAATCCGACCCATCCTGGTTATCCCATCATAACAACGGACCCGGATATGGTTTGCCCCCATCATCAGTTCAGCCTGCGCGAACTGTTCTTTTGCCCATTTTTTTGGTAAACGGACACGGGCGGTCGGGGTTCCGTCCGGATTTACTGCATTCAGATCTACTTCTTCGCCATTTTTATTCTGATTATTCCTAATTGACCCAACTCCTGATTCCGTGTATGAATGATGTCTGACGCAATTAAAGTATCCCAAGGTTTATAACTATGAAAAAATAGTGAAGCCGGTCATCTGTACAGACCCGGGCTGTACTACCAGATTGTAACAATAAAAATCCCAGCCGCTATCATGACCTGGTAGTTTCGTCATGAACGACGGTTCATACGCCGTTTCCCTGGATATTTTAGTCCACGGGAACAATCTGTTTTCCAATAATGGAATAATATTGGCCTTATGGGATTTTTAAGGCAATCAATGGCAGAATGCGGTCCGGCATGAGGATCCGTCCCGTGAGTTTTTTATTGTTTAAACAAAAGAAAAGACAGGAAGACCAACATGAACCTTGAAATTTTTGAATCAATGGATGATAAAGAGAAGAAAAACTACCTTGAATTTCTTCTCTGGCACTACCGCGTCGTGGACGCGTTCTGGTTTATCTATATCGGTGATATTTATGGCCAGCAGGTAGCAGAATCAGTCAATGAACAGGTCTGGGGCCGTGTTGCCGGCATGGCAGCAAAAGATATTGTCAGGCGGTTCAATATTACAGATAAGGGGCTTACCGGGTTTGTAAAAGCCCTGCGTCATTTTCCATGGGCTATAATTGTTGGTTATTCCATCGATATTCACGATAACGAGGTCATTATTTCAGTACCTTCCTGCCCGACACAGGAGGCAAGGCTGAACCGCGGACTCGGAGAATATGTATGCAGGGAGATGCACCGTGCAGAATTTACAAGTTTTGCAAAAGAAATTGACGAGCGGATCTGTGTTGAATGCCTCTTCGCACCGCCCGACCCTCATCCCGCAGATATGTTTTGCAAATGGCGTTTCTCAATACCATAATATCATCCACCTTTTTTCCTTGAAATAAGAGGGTGTATAGTAAAAAAGGTGATTCATTAGTAAGAATCACCATAATACAAATTCGCCCGTTAAATCAGGAGAGATTTGAAGCCGATTTGGGTAATCCTGTCAGTTCGAGATATTTCAATAGTCCATGAACTATCCCAATAGGGGGATTCCGTATCGACGGAGCATTGACCCCAGCCGCTTCTTATTTTCCAGTTCTAACCACATTTTTTGAATTGATTATGAGTCAGAAAAATTTAGGTGGCGTTTATTCACTAATCACTAAAAAAGGTGAATGAATGGCTGGTTTTATAAAAAACCTCATAACGCAGGAAGGCTTTGCAGCAACGCGATGAAAAACTAAAAGGCCATCTTTTCATACCTGGAGCGATGTTGGATTCAAAATTCAATCTGATAAAGAGGTTAGTTGATACAAAATATCTCGGACGACCAATTGAGAGTGTTGGGGAATTATGCCCCAATCGCTGCAAGATTTCCAGGATTCCTCATATAGAGCCAGTAACCCCTTGTCGGGTATAGTATTGCAGATTCGGTTGTGTCCCCGTTAAAGATTGTCGGTTCATACTCCTGGGTCAGTACATTGAACCCCATCGAGTGTACCCATTCCGGCTGGACTGACAGGTAGGTGTTTCTTGCCGATACAGGGGTCATTCCCGTGAAACCTACCGTATTCCACCCGGCCGGGAGACTTCGAGGAGCCGGGATAAACATCGGGTTTGTTGTATCGAAGGTCAGGTTGACCACGAAATCATTCACTGAATAGATCCAGATCCCATATAACGGCTTTATCGGGGTATTTCCAAGGACGGTAACCCACCGCGGCGGATTTAGTGACCCGTCCCACATAAAGGCTGAATGTCCACCCATATTCACATTACTAAAGATTGCTCCGGTATTTGAACCTGCAGCCAGTGTTTTCGGGGTTGATACAAAGTTCCAGCCCGGGGAGAGCGTGATCCGGTCATAATACTGTGGTGTCGGCAGAGGGGAGGTTATACCCGGTGAAGGGATGAAATACGGGTCCATTACCACATCCGGATACAGTGAAAGCATTTTCCTTGTTTTTGAAGGGTCGGACCCGGAGAAGATCAATCCAGGGGTTTCCATTCCGTTATCAAGGTACTGCCCGTCGGGAACGAGGAAGTTCTTCATTACAAGTGTTGGATCACTTCCGCTTTTCCCCTCTTCCTTGATAACATTGAACCAGATAATCCCCTTGATGTTCGGATAGACAGACGCGAGATTTCCGGGATTATAGACCTCTGTCACATGTGAAATTTTAAGTGATTCTTCCAGGACCGGGTCCCCCTGCCCGTCACTGCTCGTCTCGGTGAATATGAGAGGATGGTTTCTCTCCTTCGCGTAAAAGTCGTAAAACCCCTTGATACTGGAGAGAGTGGTGGGCCCGCCCGACCAGGAATACCAGGTCATTCCTACCCAGTCAACAGAATCATTGGGGAGCTGTTGCAGGTTGTTGTCATTCCCCGGCCAGTAGACTTTCCGGGCGTCCTTCGTTGGTGCGACAGTTCCAGCCCAAATCACCTGGATATTATCCCCCCCTGTCTGGTGGATGAGCGTATAGGCGTCCCGGAACCACTGCCGGAATGCCCGTTTCGCCGGGCTGTCGACGTTGTCATTGCTTTCAGGGTTAACTTCACTGTACGCATTGAACTCGGGGGCCAGCCATATCAGGACGGTAGCACCTTTTCCTGATGAGTCCTTATTCCGGTCTGACACCGCTTTCAGCTTTGTAGTAAGATCGGTGAGGATCTGGCTCCCTGTTTTTCCATTGGGATAAGTATCGGACAGCGAAAGGGGATGGCCGTTATATGGTGCAAGTGCAATCATGGGAACACCGCCCTGCTTAATGACTTTTTCAGCCCATACGTCGGGTCCCGGGCAGGCGGTATATGCGATTTTCCCGTAATTATTGTCAGGGTAAAAATTCATCAGGTAATACCGTGAAAAAATGACCTGCTTTGCACCGGAACCTGAATTTAATGCGTCCGCTGATGCACGGAACGATACAATCCCCGTATCTATCGAGGCCAGACCGCCGGATACCGTTTCCCCAAATGAATCAGGGTGGTCCAGGAATTGCGTCTCATAGAGATGTTTGTCCAGATTGCTGTTCTTAAAGTTATTCGGGCCGAGGGTCCCCATATTCCCGCCAAGATACACCCCTGCGTAGCACCCGTTCTCTGAAAGAAGGCCTTCACTGACCGTAGGGATATGGACGGCAGCGAGTGGATGGACAAACAGGCATATACCAATAATGATTCCGGTGACAATTACGACTGTAGTACGTGACATGTTAGATCTCCTGCCAGATACGCCGCATAACAACCAGTGCGGGGATCTGTATTTTTTACCGGGATTGAAGTATTGTCTTTTTCTGGCCGACTGCTTTTAGAAGTTACTTTCATCGGGTACCATTAAAAAACTGCGGATTTTGCATCCTCAGGCATGATAGGTATGACAGCAAGGCGGTTTTACTGCCCTCCCCCGTTTATGGCGTTGCCCGGACCCCGGATAATAAGATGTATTAATCGCTAAACTCCTTCACAGCTGCCGGCAGGCAGGTTGCAACACCCCGTATCCCGGAAACCGTAAGGGTCATAAGGATTGCATCAACAACCTCTTCTTTCGTTGCACCTGCTTGTTTTGCCATGGGAATGTGCGCTTTTACCGCTATTTCGTCCCCCAACGAGGCCTTCATGGCAATATAGATCAGCTGTTTTGTTTTCAGGTCAAGTCCCCTGGTGGAGACAAGGGACATAATCAGGCCGTTGAACGCCTTCGCAACTTCGGGCGCTTCATTCTGGAAAATTTCCATCGGATTTTCGTTCATTTCATCACGTACCTGCATATTCGGGTTATTCAGGCATAAGCCTGATTGCCTGCTGCAGGGGGAATGAATTAAGAAAAAACAGGAAATTCCCCAAAACAGGAAAAACGCCGGATTGCAGGTATAGCCCTGTCTGGCCCTACCCGTTTCCGGCAATATAACCGTGGATAAAGGAACCCCCACCATTACCTGATTGGGAGACCGTCCATTCAGGATCCAAAAAGCCGTTCTACTTCTTTTAAACATTTGCGGATAGGGATATGCTGCGGGCAGAAACTCTCGCAAACCCCGCAGTCCTGGCAGGCGGACGCGGCACCACCAAACCCGGTAAATGCCTGGTATACAAGTTTCGCATTATCAACATCGTCGTAGATGAAAGCATCGTTATACATCGAAAAACAGTCGGGTATCGCGATACCCCCGGGGCAGGGAGTGCAATACCCGCATTTCGTACATGGGATTTTCATCTTTTCACGGTACACGCTTTTTATTTTTTCATATACCCCGAGTTCCTCAAGTGTGAGTGTTGATGCCATCCCATTATTCGCATACCCCAGGTTATCTTTGAGCTGGCCAAGGGTGCTCATCCCGGATAACACAACAGTCACTTCAGGATGGTCCCATACCCACCGCAACCCCCATTCCGCCGGAGTCCTGGATATTCCGGTTTCCGCCCAGATTTTTTTCACTGCGCCCCCCTGTTTCGTCAGTGTCCCGCCACGGAGCGGCTCCATGACAATGATGCCAAGGCCACGTTCATGTGCATAGCGGACCCCTTCGGTCCCTGCCTGGTATTCCTCATCCATGTAATTGTACTGGACCTGGCAAAACGTCCAGTTATACGAACCGATAATTTCATTAAACAGGCAGAGATTATCGTGAAACGAAAATCCCGCGTACCTTATCCGGCCATCTGCTATTGCCCTGTCAAGGAATTCCGTCACGTCAAGGTCAAGTACGTGGTTCCAGGTCTTTTTCATAAGCCCGTGAAGAAGATAAAAATCAATATGGTCCGTCCCGAGCCGCTCCAGCTGCTCATCGAGAAACCGGTCCATGTCGTCCGGTTTTTCCACTGCCCAAACTGGCATTTTCGTAGCGATATTGACCTTCTCGCGGTACCCCCCGGCAAGGGCACGACCAAGGAATGGTTCACTCTCCCCGTTATGGTACACATAGGCAGTATCAAAATAATTTACACCGCGGGATATGGCATAATGCACCATTTCAGTCGCCCTGGCCCCATCAATACGACAGTCAGGTGTCTGGGGCAGCCTCATGCAGCCAAACCCAAGTATTGATAGCTTCTCCGCGGCTTTTTTCATTGTCCGGAATAACATACCTGTATCACTACTCCAAAAATCCCAGATCTGACCTTTCATGGGACCGGTTCATACTGGTACCATTGTTGAATTGCATCGTACCTTGTTTCCCAGGGACTTAACCTGTGTAAATAGGTGTTCGCCGCGGAGATATGGTAATGCTATCGCTGCAGCCCAAACTTCCCCGGCGGATAATTACCTGCGTACAATCACCTGGTACCAGTGAATCAGCCGGTATAAAAAAAGAGAGCTGGTCTTTTGACTGCTAATATGAACATATCATTTCTTTCGTGCACAGAATGCAAGGGCAAGACCTGCAATCATCACAGCTATGACCATAAGCCCTGCTGACAACGGGGCTTTCGTTGTAGGGGCAGGGGGTGCAGTCGGTACGGGGTTCAGGGTCGCATAGAGGTTTATTTTCTCCCCCTTGGCAGGATACTGCGTTATTGGCGCGTTGAATGTCGTATACCCGGGCATCTGGACACTGTAGGTCTTGTATGGGGTCCCGGTTACATAGACCTGGACCGTCAGGGTGCCCTGTGCGATCTGCCCTTCATTGGTCGTGTCGAAAAAGACGGTCGCGCCATCCACGTTACAGTTAACGACATACCAGCCGATATCCCCCCCGATGGGTTGCGGGGGTGTTGTTGGAGCGACAGGGTTTAAAGTCGCATAGAGGTCAACCTGTTCTCCTTTTGCAGGGTACTGGGTAATCGGTGCATTGAAGGTAGTATAGCCCTCCATCGCCACTGAGTATGTTTTATACGGTGTTCCTGTACTGTAAACGGGAACGGTAAGGGTACCCTGTACAATCTGACCCTGTAAAATCCCGTCGAAATAGACATTTGCACCATTCACATTACAATTCACGACGTACCATCCCTGGTCACCGCCAATCAGTGCGGCGGCTGAAACAGCCTGGCCCCCGGCAACCATTGCGAGGAGGACTACCAATAATGAAACCAATAATTTTCCCATCAGGATCATCTCTTCTAACTTGGATTGAGAGCGATTAGTATAAAAACTGTCCCGGTTGCGTGAGAAACACACAGTTAATAGAAATATCTGGCGGGCTGGGAGACCTTTCTCTTTAAATACGTCGAGTTTTTTGCAGGGCAGGAACCGTGACTGTTGCTATTTAACCGGGTTTTTTTTATCGGCACATTTTTCTTCTTACTTCAGATAGACTATCTATCCGGAATAACTGGTTAGCCCACACGGGCACCAGGGAGACTATAACAGTGACTAACATATCACACAACGGGAGAACTGCCCCCGGGCTGGCAGTCTCACGTGCTGATGCGTTCAGCGAATCTGTTATCAGGGAAATGACACGTCTTGCAATCCAACACAAGGCGATCAACCTCGCACAGGGATTTCCTGATTTTTCATGCCCTGATGAACTGAAACAGGCTGCCTGCTACGCGGTGAATGCGGATATCAACCAGTATGCAATTACCTGGGGAGCGCAGGAGCTCAGAGAAGCACTCGCAGCCAAGGTGAGCAGGTATAACCATATGGAGTTTGACCCGGCAACTGAAATCACGGTCACCTGCGGATCAACAGAGGCGATGATGGCATCTATGCTCGCACTGATCTCCCCGGGAGATGAGGTGATTGTACCGGAGCCCTTTTACGAGAATTATGGCCCGGACGCTATCATATCGGGTGCAACCCCGCGATATGTTCCAATTACCGATAATGCACCGTTGGAGGAGGAAACATGGAAAGAGGCATTTTCGAAACATACCCGCGCAATAATCCTCAATACACCAAACAACCCGACCGGTAAAGTATTTTCAGCAGAAGAACTGCGTTTTATTGCAGATCTATGCATCGAGCATGATGTGATCGCGGTCACCGATGAGATCTATGAACATATCCTCTATGACGGCCGCAAACACGTCTCAATAGGGTCGCTTTCCGGTATGGAGGACCGGACGATTACCATCGGCAGTTTTTCGAAGACATATAGTGTCACCGGCTGGAGAGTCGGTTATACCCTTGCCTGTGAGGCACTGTCCGGGAGAATACGGAAGATCCATGACTTCCTCACGGTTGGGGCCCCGGCACCTCTCCAGGCGGCCTGTACCGTCGCCCTCTCGCTGCCGGAGTCGTATTATCGAGGCCTGGCCAGGTTATACGAGTCAAAGCGGCAGAAATTATTTAAAGGTCTCTCTGAGGCGGGTTTCAGGTGCCGCCTCCCGGAGGGGGCCTACTATATCTTTACCGAAATCAGTGATTTCGGAATGCGGGATATGGAGTTCGCACGGTTCCTTGTTGAGAAAGGCGGTATTGCAGCAGTGCCGGGGAGCTCATTCTACCATGAAGGTGGTGAGGACAGGCTCCGGTTTACCTTCTCGAAAAAAGATGAGACCCTTGAGGAGGCATGCCGCAGGCTCAGGGAGCTCAATCTTCCCGGTTAATTACTATATCAGGGGGATAAATCCGGTTTTTCTGACTGGACCCAGGTTTATTGAGTCGGTGGGAAAGATAGATGAAGTGGGGTATTGATCTGCAGCCATGCAAATTTTTATTTCCCAGCATGCAATAATTCCGAAAGGAATTTTGGTAAAAATGCGGAGTTGAAAAAATTGGCGATTGATCCGGTCTGTGGGATGAATGTGAACGAAACGCGTGCAGAAAATGAAAGCGTCTACAAGGGGATTAAGTATTATTTTTGCTCGGCAGTATGCCGCGAGGAATTTGACAGGGACCCTGACGCCTACATGTATGCAGACCCTGATGATTTGGAGGGGGATTACCGCGACGAACCGTTCGACGCAGACGATTGACCAAAAAACTAAAAAATAAAATAAGAAAACTGGTCTTTACCACGGATTTATTCTTTTTTCAGCTTCCAGGTCACCAGCGCACTTACGATTAATACCCCGATAAGAACTACCGGGCTGAGCCCTGGTGTACTGGTAGGTGCGGGAGTTGCCATGGCAGGTGCAGGGGATGACGGGGTCGGCAAGGTCGTCAGAACCCCGGTTGTCGGGACGGCGACTGGCGCAGAAATTGTCTGGGTGGAGCCGGGGACTGTGACCCCTGCGTTATTTTGCTGGACTACCTCGAGAAGATTTACACTGGACACGCCTGAAGGGACGATACCCGTCACAGATGCCGATACCGTGACATCATCACTGGTCGGATAGGATAGCAGGAAACCATTAATAAACGCCGTGTTCCCTTTTGCAGGGATCACTGCGGCAGGAATGCCGTTCACCATTACCTGCACATCCCACTGGGGTGCCGTCAGTCCGGTTGTAAGCTGCAACTGGTTTCCAACGATAAATGTAGTCACTCCCTGTGGGATAATTGCAATAATTGCAGTTACTGACTGCTGTGTTTTTGGTTCAAGTGGCATTTTTGAAGGGTTGAGTTCAGACTGCTGAATCTGGAATGTCGCCGTGACCGGGACTACCAGGGCCATTATGACCAGTATTACAGCACTGCAGAGTACGAAGGGGTTTTTAACAATCTGCCGCATGGTTAACAAGACGCTATCATCCCTTTTGAATGATATATATTATGATTCAGGCACGGCAAGCCGCTGATGCAATTTCGGAACGTGAAAAAGATAAGCGAACGCCTTATATCCAATAGTGGAGGACAACCCTGTATGGGACATTTTGTTCGGGGAGACGTAATTATCGCACAAGTCCCGTGTTTCGGGCGGTCAGGGGCAAAAATCCGACCGGCGGTGGTTGTAGGAAACGCCCGGAATAATGAACTACTCGTCGCCCCTGTAAGCAGCCAGTCTTCGACTGATTCACCGTCAATTTCTCTTTCCCTTGATGATTTTTCCGAGGGCGGCCTAGATATGTTCAACGAGAGTTATATCCTCATTTCCCATGTCAGCACCATTCACCCGCGGGATATTGTCGGAAAACGTGGCCGGCTGACCAGCGAGTATATTGATCTCCTCATTGCACAGGTTAAGCAGGGAAAGGTTGAAAATAAGCGGCATTAACCACCCCGGTAACGGGCAGAAAAGCAGTGGACCCGTTTTAATACTCACGAAGCGGGTACCCTGCGGCACGGGCAATCCATTTTACACCGTAATAGAGGACAGGGGTCGCAACAAGTATCGTGATAACGTTGACCAGTACATTATGCGTGATTGAATAGAAGTAATCCGCCAGAATAACAGCGATTACGACCGAGATCAATAGTACAACCAGTTCAAGCCGTTCCATCAAGTTCACCAGGTATCATTTCCAATCTTATCCATCCATATACACACGTATCATACGAAAGGTTTACGGGTATGACCTCCGGTGGCCCTGGCATTACGTTTGTACCTGCCCTGGTTTTAATTCATTATCGGCGCCGGTAATAACCAAAACCACATGATGGGGCCTCCCCGAATCGGCGATACCATTTTTACCTGGGAGCCTGGTCCGGGCACAGAGTATACCCGGAAAACCAGTTAAATGCACAGCACCAATTGATGTATGAATGGACTTAATTACCGCTGTACTGCTTATTTCCACCTTCATCCTTGCCATAGGGCTCCTCATTCTCGCATTCAGGTACGCGACACTCGCAGGTGTAACCGAGTCCCGGGCACGGCAGTTGTTCGAAGAATGGAAGGTTGGTTCTCTTGAAAGTGAGGCCGCAGGCCGTGCAGATATCCTTAACCGTGAATGGGT
>JALOPT010000192.1 GCA_025453715.1 Methanoregulaceae archaeon
TCATCGGAGTTCTCATCATGGCCCCGATTGTTATCATAAAAGCAGGGGGATTTACCCATATCAACGAAGTAATAGCAGCGGTAAACCCGACAAACGTCGATCCCTGGGTGACCGGTGCCGGTGCGGTATTCACCCCTGAGTATATTTTTTCATTTGCGCTCCTCCTCACCATTGGGCTTGCCTGTGCACCCCACGTAATAAACAACATCCTGTGCGCAAAAGATGTGAAATATTTCAAATGGGCCCCGCTGGTGGCATTCGGGATTTATGCGGTAGTGATGTTCCTTCTCAAGTTTTCAGGATTTGCCGGTATTGTCCTGGTCAATGAAGGCGTTGTTACCCTTCCAAAAGTGCCCAATGCATCCGATTTCATTTTTGTCTATGGTGTCCAGGCTGCGATGCCAAGCATGTTCCTCTGGGGAATATTTGCAGTGATAGTACTTGCAGCGGTTATGTCGACAACCGATCGCCTCATGCTGACCATCGGAACGTACTTCTCCTGGGATATTTACAAGAAGATCCTCAGACCCGATGCACCGGATAAGCAGGTCCTGCTTGTCAGTCAGGCATCCGTGTTTATTGCAGCTTTAGTCACCCTCCTTCTCGCTCTTAACCCCCCGGATATGCTCGTCTGGCTTATCTGGGCGGGTATCGGGATAATGTTTGCAACGTTTGCCATTCCCCTGCTTGCAGGTTTATACTGGAGAAGAGCGACCCGTGAGGGAGCACTGGCATCTATGGCCCTGGGACTGGTCGCCTCGCTCATATTCGGTGGGATCTCTTACTTCAAGCTGGCAAAATTACCTATGCACTTTTCCTTCTATGCATTTGTCATCGCCATCGTCGCAATGATTGTCGTCAGTTATATGACAAAACCGACCAGCGAAAAGGTCCTTGACGAAACCATGACCGGCTGGTATATTTCAAAATAACCATTTTTACGTAACAAAAAACCTCACCATGAGATCTATCAGTATCAGTTTTTTTGTGGACGATACTTATTTCAAAAAGCGACGAACCTGTCTGCCGTACATTTTCGGTCGACCGGATCCGGGTTACTCTTGACGTACGGATATTTTTTTATGGTATCTGATGGAACCAGCTGATATTTCTCAAACGGTGAATCATATAAATTCTGCACGCCAACGTATGAACCGTGAAGACTGCAATTCTTGGAGGGGGACTCACCGGGCTCACTCTGGCGCGACTGATGCATGAGAAAGGTCAGGAAGTCATTGTTCTGGAAGCGGAAGCGGAGTACGGGGGGCTCTGTCGTTCTATAACAAACCAGGGATTTACCTTTGATAAAGGCGGTTCACATATCATCTTTTCACGGGACGCTGAGGTCCTCTCTTTTATGCGCCGTATGATTGCCGGCAATGAACAGGTGAATAATCGCAATACCAGAATTTTCTATAAACAACAGTTCGTCAAATATCCCTTCGAGAACGGGCTTTCGGACCTGCCCCCTGATGACAGGTTTTTTTGTATCCATGAATTCATCCGGACCCTGATTGCTGTTGAGAAAGGTGAGATTTCCCCGCCTTCAAATTTCCGTCAATGGATCTACTACACCTTCGGGAAAGGTATTGCCGAATGCTACATGGTCCCCTATAATGAAAAAATCTGGAAATACCCGACAGACCAAATGTCCATGCACTGGGTTGATGGCCGTATTCCCCGCCCTCCGATGGAAGACATCATTAAATCAGCTATCGGAATACCTACCGAAGGTTATACCCACCAGTCAGTTTTTTCCTACCCTGTTGATGGGGGGATAGAAGCCCTGGTCCGGGCAATAGCAGATCCTGTCGAACCCTTCATAAGGACTGGTTTCAGGGTTACCTCTCTCGCAAAATCAGAAAAAGAATGGCAGATTAGCAATGGCTCGGAAATTATCCGGGCAGATCGGTGCATATGTACCATGCCGGTACAGCACCTGTTACCATGCCTTTCAGGAGTCCCTGAAACGGTAAAAGAGGCGATAAACGCATTGAAATATAATTCACTGGTGTGTGTGAATATCGGCATCAAAGGATCCTTACCTCCAGTTTCATGGCTCTATGTCCCGGATCCTGCGCTCGGGAGAACAAACCGGATATCCTTTCCTTCGGGATACAGCCGCCATGTCGCCCCGGATGGCTGCAATGCGATCCTTGCCGAAATAACCCACCAGCCTGGTGATGAGGTTTCCCGTATGTCTGATGAGGATCTTATTGGAGAGGTGACTGATATGCTCGGGAAGATGCAGATTCTGAAAACAGACCAGATCCTGTATTCATCTGTTGAAAGACAACCGTTTGCGTATGTTGTGTATGATCTTGACTACCAGAAAAATATTGCACTGGTAAGAAAATATTTTACCAGCATCAGCCTGCCACTCGTTGGGAGATTCGCACAATTTGAATATCTGAACATGGATGGCTGTATCAGAAGTGCGATGGATTTTATGTCCACGAACCGATCGTAGTCTTGAGCTCCATCACGCTTATAATACGAAGGTATCAACAATGTACAGGAGATTTTATCCCCATGATATCGGTCATTATTCCGACCTTCAATGAAGAAGAGAACATAGCTCAATGTCTTGTCTCTCTTACCCACCAGACAATCCCGAGGAATGAATACGAGATTATTGTAGTGGATGGTGGATCAACGGATGAAACCTGCAGCATCGCGGGGAAATATGCTGACAAGGTATTTGTCCAGACGAGTAAAAAAGTCGGTGGAGCCAGAAATGACGGGATTATGGCAGCACGAGGAGAAATTGTTGCAACAACTGATGCTGACTGTATACTCCCGCCAACCTGGATTGAACTGATAAAAAAGGACTTTTCAGATGAACGAGTTGCCCAGCTCTATGGCCCGGTGTATCCGATTGAGGAGGGGATCGGCAATAAATTGTCCCTGCTTCTTGCCAACACGTTCTCCCGTATTGGCTATTACAGCCAGACGTTTTACTATACGCTCGGGTGCAATACCGCATTCCGGAAATCCGCATTTATAAAAGCCGGTATGTACCGTTGTATCGATGCCGGCGACGATCTGGAGATAGCCTTACGCATGAAAGACCAGGGCAGGGTTGTATTTGACGGGAAACTTAAAGTGGGCTTTTCAATGCGCCGCTACGAGCAGTACGGAACCTTAAAATCACTCTATGAATGGGTATATATTGTATCCCACGGTGGCGAGACCCAGAAATACTCCTATACCCAGAAAAAATACAAATAATCTATTGTTCTGAAAGGTTCATCCATTTTACTACCATCGGGTACACGGCCATGGATCACCAGGAATCTGATAACGTACAGACGATCTCCGAAATAACCCGAGCGTTCAATCAAAGTGAAT
>JALOPT010000193.1 GCA_025453715.1 Methanoregulaceae archaeon
TCGAAGTTAACGGGACCCCTAACTGGCACTGTATGAGTGCCCCGATACCAAAACTTCTGGCAGAATACCTTATTTCAAAGGAACGAGAGTTCCGGTAATATTACAAGATATTTTTCCGCAAGGTGTTCCGGGTAATTTTATCGAAAAAACGCAACAGAACATTAGAAAAAGAGAGACAACTGACCAGGTTACTGAGAATATTCCATTTCTTTTAATGTTTTTTCAGCAAGTTCCTTCATCCTGGCAGATATCCTTCCTGATGCAGAGAATTCCACGTCTTTCATGGCATTGGCCAGCTCGTTGCCAAGTACGAAAATAGCATATTTATGTTCCATTTTACTTTTATGTGTCTGGTTAGGCAGGATTTTAAGGGAATAGTACTGGGTGAATTTTAGCTCCGGGTTGATGCTCTCAAAATAGTCCTTTATATTGAAGAGCATCTGGTGTAAAGTAATTAATTCCTCTTTATGCATCGGTGACATCCCCAAGATCAAATGGTAAATTTTATCTTAAATAAGTATGGGGAAGAAAAAATTCAGGCAATTTTTATTAGCCTGATTGACATTGGGCGCTTTATAATCCCCTTGAATTCGCGTGCGGCCACGTACTCCACGCCCATCTCGACCAGATGGTCGAGAAGTTTCTGGTTCACTTCACTGTCCAGCACAAGACCTTTGACATCCCCATTCATCTCATCCAGGGAGGATTCAAGATCCCCGCTTTTGACTTCGCGGATGAGGACATAATTTTCGGACAGGAACCGCGCGATATGATGTCCACGCACCGCCCGGAGGTGATCCGCAAGCGTTTTTGATACCCCGTGTTTTCCAGCCGGACCGGGCTTTATCTTTCGTTCATGCATTTCATCGGTATAATCTGGCTTTTCCTGATTATGCGGCTGAACAGGTAACGTCTCCGTTTTATCTTGGAGTACTTCATGGGAAGACTCATTCTGCTCCCCGGTATCGAACTGGTCACGTATATATTCTACCGGTACCTTGTTGCGGAGAGCCTTGATGACCTCTTTCCTGGTCATATCTTCCACGCTTTTACCCCGGGGGGAGTAGGCAACATAGTCAATATCTGCAACCTGCAACAGTTCACGGAGTATCAGTTCCCCGCCTCGGTCGCCGTCAAGAAATGCCGTTGTCGTTTTAGTCTGGGTAAGTTCAATTATTGTCCCGGTAACTTTAGTCCCTTCGACCGCTACTGCATTTTTAATACCGTATTTTAAGAGATTGATGACGTCTGCGCGACCTTCGACCACAATAATGGCATCACTGCCAGTAACGTTCGGACCGGCAGGGACTTTGTCATCCCCGATGACACTGATTTTCTCTATACGAATACTTTCCCGGACATCATCAAGCAGCTCATAGCTGTCGATTGAGGCGTCATTGAAATAACCGGTGAGAAGCTCCTTTGCCCGTTCAACAATGACTTTTCGTTTTGCTACCCTGATATCCTCTATGCTCTCTACCGTGACATGAGCTACGCAGGGACCTACACGGTCTATCGTTTCCAGCGAGGCGGCGAGGATGGCTGTCTCCGCCCGGTCAAGCGAAGAAGAGATCAGGATCTCCCCTTTAGTCTCCCCTTTTCTGCTGGTGATCTGGACATCTATTCTTCCGACACGCCCGGTGCGTTGTAAGTCCCGGAGGTCGAGCTCTTCGCCGAGCAACCCTTCAGTCTGGCCAAAAATGGCCCCGACTACATCGGGTTTCTCGACCACCCCCTCTGCAGTAAGGTGGATGTGAATAAGGTACTTGGTAGTATCAGATGAATACGTAATAATGCACCCCCATGTGTCATGCAATCATTCATGCGCGTGATCATAGGTAGTTCCTAGTGGTATGCAGGATCTCTTAAAATGTCTGATATTGTTAAAGGACTTTCACTTTTTTTATAACTGGAGTAACTTTTTTCGGGAGTGGCCACGTGAAACTGATAATCCGGGTTTACTGATAGATAAAATGGCATCCCAAAGCAATAAAAACGGGGATATCCCCGGTATTATGTCAGCCGGTAAATATTTCTGCTACCTGATGTGTCCTGAAATCACTCATTGTGAAAGCATTTGTCCTGAATTTCCAAACCCTGTTTGGTTCGAGGTAATATACATCAGAGTACTCGCTTCCGATAAGGTTACCATCTGCATCAAAAAGGCTGATGGTTACTGTGGCTAGGTCTATTCGTTCAGTTCCGATATTTTTTATTGTCCCTACAACCATCGTGGCTCCCCTGGAATCGGTCTCCACATGGGACTCCAGGAGTCTGACCTTGTGGGCAGGATTATATTCATACTGGACGAGTCCATATGGCCGACTTACATAGGCCAGCATTGGTATCGGCGTCTCTTCAGGGACCGGGTTTCCAGGGGCCACAGTTACGGTGGCAGTAACCTGGCTGGTACTTATTGGCGTAACAAACGTTGTTGGCGGAGTAGAAACCGGGGTTAACGGGGTTACCGGGGTTACCGGGGCAGGACTAATACACCCCGACAGCAGAAGTAATACAATTAGTAACATGAGTGGTGCGATTAATCGTGTCTCTGGTCTCATCCTGTCATCATCCTGTCATTGAATATTGACTGGTACTATTTTATTTCTACCAATATCTGCGTAGCATAATTAAACCCACGTAAACAATAATACACTTCTATGAGGTTTAACCAGGAATTAACGTTTCAAGCTTCAATTTTACTTCATATGTCGAAATTCCCCTGACCAGGATCTTTTTGTGTGAGGAGGTTGTGCCTGTTACGATGCTGATATCACTTTTTGAAATATTAAGAACGGAAGCTACCAACCCGATAATGGCGATATTTGCCTTTCCGCTGATAGGCTGGGCTGAGATCTGGCAACCTACTGCCTTTCTCCATGGATTATATCCAGCTGGAAAAGAGTCAGATTTACACCCTGTTGTTACCTCGATAGTAACAATAGTACCGTGGGAAGAGGCTGCCAGTGCATCTGATATATCTGCCATCTACTACTCTATTCTCCGGATACCTAGATAATCTGCCCGGTTTTACCAATAGCCTGGAGAAACAACTGCGTAGGGATTCCGGAAACATAAAATCGAAAAATAAAAGGAATTGCACTATCCGGATTTATGTTCTTATAATGATTGAGATGTCGCCCGACGTTAACAAGTTGGGATCACCAGTGGCATGTCGCCTTCCTTCACCCGCTTTTAACCCTGTCGGGCGGTGCCTGTCGCAAAACCGGGTTGTCCCGAAGTTCATTTCCAGGCGCTTGCCAGTCGATCACCCGGGGACCTATGGAAGTGCTGTATCGGCACCATTCTCCATAAGTTGTCCCGGTATTTATCCAAT
>JALOPT010000039.1 GCA_025453715.1 Methanoregulaceae archaeon
TCGTCTGCATTCAGTGCCATGTAGTTGACGAGGCCGTCAGGATCATAGCTCTCGATGTCGGCAAAGTCGAAGAGGACCTTGTTATTTGCACGACAATAGGCACGAATCTGCTCGTTTCGCTGGTTTAAGTTCCCGTTGACACCTGTTCCGACAAGGTGTCCTGTCATGTAAACGAATTTTACACCCGGATAGTCCAGCTCAAGCTGGTTCATCAGGGTCAGGTAGGTATTGATGTTTGCTTCAGAGGTATCTGCCTGTCCGCACCAGGACCACATAACAACGTTCACATCAGGATGTGAATTCAGGTAATTTCTCGTTGCTGTTGCCCAGGAGGTATAATCGGGATTCCCAAGATCACTCGCACCCGGGAAGGGGGAGTCACGGAGATCAAGTGCCCCACCGGAGCCACCGTTGTTCCACCGGTACAGAGTGCCCCCGTTAGGAGCGTTTGCAAATGTGGTAAGCCCTGTCATACCATCGGTAATCTGGCTTCCATGTGATGTGTGCCCGTAGGCAATATGTAATATTGATTTTGACTGTTCAATTGCTGATTCTGGTACTAATGTTAATCGTTGTAGTGTTGCATTGTTATGGTCTGCGATTATGGGCTGCCCCTGCACAGGGGGTACATTTACGGTAAAAGTACCTGCCTCGACAGTCGGGGTCAGCCGTGTATCGACATCATCATTCATTCTTAATACAGTCACTGTTACCGTCGTTGAACCTGCTTTCAGGCTCCGGAGGGTAACGGTAGCGAGGGGGATCGACGTGGCACCATCCTGCACTTGTTCATTCAGGTCCGCAGCCTTCAGATAACAGGAACCTGAAGGGAAGGTCGAATTTTCTTTCAGCGTTACCCAGGCAGGGAATGATACCCCGGTAATTTCGGCAACCGTGGGATCACTCAGGTTTACCGTGCAACTGTAGCCTGACAGACCGGCAGGAGCGGCATCGTAAACAAGATTTACTGATGCCGTACTACCGATTGCAGTCACCTGGCCGTTTCCTACGCTGATGACGTCTGCAGCCGCTGCACAGATTAGCAGCGACAGGCATACCATCACCAGTGCGATTATTGAAATTTTTTTCACAGATTTCACTTCCATTGGTTTAATTGTGGTAATTTCCGCACTACGGGGGCCGGATTTCCGGTTAACCGTACTGCATCCGGATAATTCCGGCAGATCTTCCTTTTTGCATTCATGTGGCGGTCCGCAACGCTGGTGATACCTGCCGGTACCAAACGAATGATCAGGGGCAGCCACCGTATCACCAGCATTGTTACAGGAATTTTTTTCGTAAATATCCGGGACATCAATTTACAACTCCCTGAAAAGCATCACAATGTCCTGAAACCCGATTGCGCCGTTTTGATTGAAATCAAAGGCTGAAACAGGCTCGTTGTCTGCAATCCAGTCGATATTTTTGAAAAATTGGACCACATCGCTGAACCCGGCCTCGCCGTTGCCATTCAGGTCTTCATACAGACCGTCAAGATCGGGATCGGTTGGAGGGGCAGTGCTGCCCGGAAGAGCAACTACATTTATTATCGTACCCACCTGTCCGGAGTCCTGACCGATCATTAATGAGGTGGAATCAACCGCTTCAAAGTCAGACCCCTTCACCTGTGCCAGGGTATGAAGTGCATCATTGTCCCACCGGTCATCCGGACTACCGGTAATAAACCAGGCCCCCCCGTTATCGCTGAGAATCATCCCGTATTTTTTCAGGGCGTTGAGTACGACCCGTGCCTGGTATGGATAACCGGACGTATCAAATGAGGCTTTCAGCCTGAACCTCTGTCCCATTGGCGGGTACGACGGGTCAGTAATACTCGATGCATAATGACGGCCGGGCCAGACATATGCCTTCAGGGTCCGCGGGGCAGTAAACCGGATTGCGTGGGTAATTTCCCCGTTTGCTACTTCATCGTAGCGGACGAGACCGGGGAGGATTGCAAGACCTGCAGCATCCGCCGAAGTCCATCCCGCGGGCCGGAGCTGGTACCCTTCAAGGTTAAAAACTGCCCCGGAGCCAGCGTGCCACGACCCGTCGGGCTGTTTTTCAGCCGCATACAGCTCGTATAACACCTTCTCATCCCGCTGGATGATGAGCATGTGGCGGTCACCTTCACCGGTACTGCCACCTTCAATCAGTGGATTTGCCGGGATGGGATAAGGCCCGGGATCACTTTCATCGTCATATTCGAACGTGACGGTTGTTTTTGTTACAGAATTATTGACAATGTTAAATGGTATTCCCATGGGGGCCCCTTCATAAAGGCCCGAGCCAAAATCCGGGTGAAGCGGTGATGCTGCCCCGATCCTTGTTACATAACTGGCAGAATTCGGGTCAACCGGTAATGTATCTGCAGGGGTATTCCATACATGGTCCGGGGGGAAAATTCCTACCCCGCTGATTTCCGAAGCTGGAACTCCCCAGATAAGAACGAATGCGAGTGTTATTGTAACAATAAACAGCCGGATTGTCTTCTTCATCGGGTTATAACTCCTTAAAGAGCATTACGATATCCTGGAACCCGATTGCGCCGTTTTGATTGAAATCAAAGGCTGAAACAGGCTCGTTGTCTGCAATCCAGTCGATATTTTTGAAAAACAGGACCACGTCGCTGAACCCCGCCTCACCGTTGCCATTCAGGTCTTCATACAGGCCGTCGTGGTCCGGGTCAGTTGGCGGGTTTGTAAGGCCGGGTAACGGGGGCAGGACTACCACGTGGGAGAACTTCTGAATACGGCTGTTACCCATATCAGAGACATACACATTGTTGCTCTGGTCTATTGCGATGCCATTCGGGTTTGTGAACTGGCCATTGCCGTTCCCAAGGGATCCAAACTGGCCCACATATGTCCCATCCGGCTCAAATACCTGGACCCGGCCACCTCCCCAGTCAGCGACGTACACCTTGCCACTGGTATCAAATGCGATACCTTCCGGGAAGTCGAACTGGCCCTCACCGGTCCCTGCAGACCCCCACTGGGTAATGTAGGTACCGTACGGGTCGAATACCTGGACACGGTTGTTGTTCCCATCAGTTACAAAGACATCCCCGTTTCCGTTTATCGCAATATCCACCGGGTAATCGAACGTGCCTTCCGTGCTACCGTATGAGCCCCATTTTCTTACATAGGTACCATCCGGGCTGAAAACCTGGACCCGGTAGTTCAGACCGTCACAGACATACAAATATCCGCTGCTGTTGATTGCAATTCCCCTCGGGTGGCTGACCTGGCCGTCACCGGACCCCTGTGATCCCCACTGGGTGACATATGCCCCGTCCTGGTCAAATACCTGGATTCGATTATTATCCCAGTCTGAAACGTACACCTTGCCATCCTTGCCGACAGCGATACCTTTCGGATAATTGAACTGGCTCATACCGCTGCCTTTGGAGCCCCACTGGGTTACGTACACCCCTTCCGGGGTAAACTCCTGGATACGGTGGTTGTAGGTATCAGTGATGAATACATTCCCATTACTGTTCACGGCGATGTCAAAAGGAGAAATAAACTGGCCGTTGCCATTTCCACCCGCACCCCACTGGGTAACATACAGCCCGGACCCGGTAAATTTCTGGATGCGGTTATTATAGCTGTCCGATACCAGTACATCACCCGCAGGATTGGTGGTAATACCGTAGGGAAGGTTAAACTGGCTGTTGCCGGTACCTTCAGTTCCCCACCGGGTGATGAACTCCCCGGCCTCGGAGAATTTCTGGATGCGGTTGTTGTAGGTGTCAGCAACATAGACATTCCCCAGTTTGTCTGCGACAAGGTCCAGGGGATAATTAAGCTGGCCATCCCCGCTACCTGAAGAACCCCACTGCCTTACAAATACACCGTCTGGGGTAAATACCTGGACCAGGTTATTCCCGTAATCCGCAACAAACAGGTACCCAGTGGAGTTTGTCGAAATCCCGGTAGGATAGGCAAAGAAGCCGTTGCCACCAGGCCACCCCCATGATCCCCACTGCCCGATATATTGTCCTGATGGAGAGAATACCTGGATACGGTTGTTTGACGTGTCTGCAACATACAGGTAACCGCTGCTATTCACCGTTATCCCGATGGGTGCATCAAACTGGCCATCCCCGGTCCCGTATGACCCCCACTGGGTAACATATTCCCCGGCAGGATCAAACACTTCGACCCGGTTGTTGTCCTTATCGACTGCATACAGGTACCCGCTACTGTTAACGGCAATACCTGCAATTTCTGCAAACTGGCCATTCCCAGTCCCGTATGACCCAAATTTTGAAAGGAATGATCCATCGGGTGCGAATTTCCATATGCTGAAACTGGCATCGTCTGATGCGAAAATGTTACCTGCACTGTCCGTGGTAATACCCCATGGCAGATTGAGTCCTGCTGTTGCAGGAACTGCCCACTGGAAGATATAATCTCCATTCACGGCAGGAATACTCGTTGACCTGCCGGACGGGACAGGGGTAGCAGGGAAAGTCATGGCATGCGGGCCACTCAGATCTTCCCCGTCACCGGGTGAACCTCCCAGGTTAACCGGTTTAAGAACTGAAACCGGGGCATCTCCCAAATTAGTTGCCATTACACCTGTTGCTGATATACAGACCAATAACAGCAGGAAGGCCAGGACAGTTACAAAGATTTTTTTCATCCATATCACGCTCTTTTTACCTTAATTTCCTGAATTCTGGTATAAGGGCTATAAATTCCGCCCTTGCAATGTTTTATCTCCGGTGCGTCTGCACCGGCACTGTTCGTCATCCGGTACATCATGCAGGTACGACCTGCCGAAGATGCCTGTGCTATCCAGCCCGATGACCGGATGATCCCAGGGAATCCTCCCATTAACCCGCCTTTCATTTGTTTCGTTTTTTAAAACCTCCCCGATTATTGACTTTTTAATACCCGGCCACATCCACCGGCAATCCAGGAGACGGATTATCGACAGCCAGGGCTGGAGTTTCCTTCTTTTCAGGACCTCCATTTCCAGGGCTGAATCCTTTTACAGCCGGTTGTCTGACCTGGGCTCTACAGCCAGGGCTAGAGTTTCCTTCTCTTCAGGACCTCCATTTCCAGGGCTGAATCCTTTTACAGCCGGTTGTCTGACCTGGGCTCTATAGCATGGGCTAGAGTTTCCTTCTTTTCAGGACCTCCATTTCCAGGGCTGAATCCTTTTACAGCCGGTTGTCTGACCTGGGCTCTATAGCATGGGCTAGAGTTTCCTTCTCTTCAGGACCTCCATTTCCAGGGCTGAATCCTTTTATAGCCGGTTGTCTGACCTGGGCTCTATAGCCTGGGCTAGAATTGCCTTCCTTTCGGGACCTCCAGTTCCATGGCTGAATCCTTTTACAGCCGGTTTTCTGACCTGGGCTCTATAGCCTGGGCTAGAGTTGCCTTCTCTTCAGGACCTCCAGTTCCATGGCTGAATCCTTTTACAGCCGGTTATCTGACCTGGGCTCTATAGCCTGGGCCAGAGTTGCCTTCTCTTCAGGACCTCCAGTTCCATGGCTGAATCCTTTTACAGCCGGTTATCTGACCTGGGCTCTATAGCCTGGGCCAGAGTTGCCTTCCTTTCGGGACCTCCAGTTCCATGGCTGAATCCTTTTACAGCCGCTTGTCTGACCTTGGCTCTACAGCCTGGGCTAGAGTTGCCTTCTCTTCAGGACCTCACGGGCCCTCGTTACCACCAGTATCCCCCAGGGAACAGGTTTATCGATAACCCAGGCTAAACTACCGTTTTTTTACTGATTACTATGATCCTCCATTTCCCTCTACTACAATTACGATATCCTGAAAACCAATTCCTCCTTTATTTTCGAAATCGAATCCGACTCGTTTTCCACAAGCCCGTCATTATCCGGACCGGCAGGGGGACTGGTGCAGCTGGGAAGTGATGCAGATATTGTCGCAATTGCAAATTCCTGGCAATTAATTCTTTCAATTCCTGTTGAGTATCTGTAGGAGGTTGGCACCGTTCCCGTGCTCCTGCTGAGTCCTGATATGGCATCGAACCGGTGGGTATCACTACCCGTTACCCGGATATTCACCTGACGCAGGGGGAAGCCCTCCCGGGTCCCCCGGCTTCCCATCCGAGCCCTGGTTCTGATATACTCCATCTGAATGGCAATAGAGTCGGGGGCATCCCGAATTGTATGTGCCTCCATCCACCACTCTGCACAATAATACCGGTGGAGTCCCGGGTTCCAGGCAAGGGTCCGGGTTTCGCACGCACTCACTACCACCATGGGAATCTCCTTCTGATTTGTATGGTTCGCAGCAACCATTACGTGCGGGAACCTGTCCCGGGAGTTGGCAGCTGACCGTTGACAATCGTTCCTGTCAAAATTGCCGCTCACCATAGGACCAGTTCTATCCCTGACAGGATCTTCCGCTATTATTGCCTGCGTCCCGAATATGATAGAGGAGGCCAGCAATAACAAATGTTTTATCACTTTTTTCACGGGAGATCACCTTCAATTACCCTGTTTGGGCATGTCAACCTGTAACATGCTAGACTGGATGTTGAGTTATTATTAAGGTAAGTAATCCGCCAAACGCTCCGTTTAAATGATAGAACCGGGTGGATCTACCATTCAAGTATGCATACAGATCCCCTGATGCATTACGATAATGTATACCGATAAGATCACCTATTGTCGTAACCTATTATAATAATTATCATTATTGGTAGTAAGATCAGGATGGGGGGGCAGACACCTGGCAAATTTTTTTTCGGGAATAAGCGTACCAGACTCAGTTCGTCCCTTCAACAGGGCTATCCGCTAGACATTGTTGTGTGATCATACAAGACCAATTACGATCTGTTGCTGGAGGGCTGGGACAGTATAACAGGAGCATAATCCCCTGGGCCCGGAAACAGGTGTATTTTTGAACACTGCCAGGCAAAATCCAGATTTACAGGCTCAATAAACCAGCGTAAAGAACAGACTGGAAGAAACCCGCCGGCAATGGTGCAATATTCCAGGCAGGTATCATCATGTATCGCAGGTGACGTGTGGTCAGAACTGGGCTTTACCCCGGTACTTCAGAAAATTGATCTCTGCAACCGGAAACAGGATGGCAATCACACCGGTTATCGAACCCTCATGGTCGCATAACGGGCTTACATTACCGGCCACATGTACTTTCGTTTTATCCAGGGAGATCAGTGCAGCATCCTGTGGGTGCCACCCAATTTTTTCCGGTTGTTCTGCAGGGATCTCGAAATGTACGATATGTGACAGGATTATTTTAAAAGAAGGTAATGCAGACACTGGCTTTAACTATATCCTTGAAAAAATGGCGTGTATGCAGGGATAACTTCATGGAGCACCGATAAGGTAATATCCAGACCTCTTTCCCCACGTGCAGTCATTTCCTCTTTTTTCCCGATTGTACGGGGCACTGATTTGATATTGCATCATCAATATCAAGATAATGTGCCCCCCAGGAACAGAGCGCTTCCAGAATCGGGATAAGGGTCATACCAAAATCAGTGATCGAGTATTCCACCCGGGGTGGAACCTCGGCATAGATTGTCCGGTGAATCACCCCGTCCTCCTCCAGCTCGCGGAGCTGCTTTGTGAGCATCTTGGCGTTAACCCCGGGAAGTCCCTTCTGCAGCTCACCAAACCGTATCACTGAATCCCTGAGGTTCCAGAGGATGAGTGGTTTCCACTTGCCGCCGATAACATCGAGGGTAGCTTCAACAGGGCATTGGTAAACCTTGCCGTTTTTCATATAGTTCATGGTTACCCTTATGAAAGTATATTACATTTTTAACTGTATCATATATATATTCAGTTAAGGCCGATTTTACCATAATGGTTAAGATCACCATTATGAAAGGTAGAACTCGTTGGTGTGCAAATGGTCTTCTGTGATGGCAGCCCTTCAATCACACACCAGGGGGAAAAACTATGGAAAAACAACAGATCGGAAAAAATTTTTTCATCCCGATGCCGGTGGTCCTTGTGGGCACGCAGGTACGTGGAAAAGATAATTTCATGACAGTGGGCTGGTGTGCCCGTGCGAACGCGAACCCGCCGATGATCCTCTGCGGAATTGGAAGCCACCACTACACACCGAAGGGTATTGCAGAGACAAAGACCTTCTCGGTGAACATCCCATCCCGGGACCTTCTCGAAAAGACGGATTACTGTGGTCTCATGTCCGGGGAAAAGATCGACAAGTCGGGCGTTTTTGACGTATTCTACGGCTCACTGAAAACGGCACCCATGATCCGGGAATGCCCGGTATGCCTCGAATGCCAGCTTGTGCAGACCGTCCCGCTCCCGACTAACACCCTCTTTATCGGGGAGATTGCTGGTGCGTATGCAGATGAACGGGTGATGAAAGACGGGAGACCGGACTTCACGGAAATTGACCCGCTCATCCTCACCATGCCCGACAACCATTACTGGACACTTGGGAAAAATGTCGGGGACGCGTGGAGTGCCGGAAAGAAACTGATGAAAGGGTAGCAGGAGGATTACGTTGTCGCACTGTAGTGATATGATAAAACATAAAACACAAAATAAAGAGAGAAATACTGGCCATATGCAAGAATAACAACTATGGATTGACCTGAAATGACCACGGTTCTTGTTGATAAGGATCTCTGCACCCGGTGCGGGATCTGCTCTGATGTCTGTCCTATGGGGATTGTTACCCCCGCCGAGGAGAATACCCTGCCGGTCGTGAAAGACGCGGTCGAAGGGATGTGTATCAGATGCGGGCACTGTGAAGTGTCCTGCCCGTCTGATGCACTCCTCCTGAATCTCCACCCGGACGAAAAGGAACCCCTCCCGGCCGGTGCCGGGGTTATCACCCCGGAAAACATGGCATTTTACCTCAAAAAACGTCGCTCTGTGAGGGAGTTCACGCAGGACCATGTACAAAAGGAGACGGTCCTCCGTATTCTCGATATTGCACGGTATGCTGCGTCAGGGGGGAACGGACAGCCGGTAGAGTGGATTGTTATTCATGACCCGGCCAAGGTGAAAAAGGTGGCCGGGCTGACCGTCGAATGGATGAAGACCCTGGCAAACACAAACCACCCGCTGAGCGGCTACCTGCCGGTGCTGATCGGAGCATGGGACAGTGGACGGGATGTTATCTGCAGGGATGCCCCGCACCTGCTCATCGCTCACGTCCCGGAAGGTAACCAGATGGCAACAGTAGATGCTATTATTGCTCTCACCCATGCCGATGTCGCTGCACCCGCATTCGGGGTCGGGACCTGCTGGGCGGGTTTTGTTGCCATGGCCGCAATTTCTTATGTACCGCTCCGGAACGAGCTCGGGATCCCGGCAGGGCGAACGAGTGCCTATGCAATGATGTTCGGCTACCCGCAATACAAGGTATACGGGATACCACGCCGGAAACACCTTAAGGTGACGTGGCAGTAATCTGCCGGGAACAGAGGACACCTGCATGAAATGCTTATATTTCATAAATCGTAAGGATATGAGATATTTCAAATAATAAACCCCATTCTGACGTGCGCTCCACTGGAAATAAAGGGGTATAAAAGGGTTTTGAAATTGTCTGATTGGATAAAACGTCATGGATACTGCATTATTTCCTGAGGGTTAGATTCAATAGGTGTTTAACAGGCCGTTAGAATCCCGTGCCGGGCGGGGGTTTACGCTCTGTCAGGAATCCCCCGTTGAAAAAACAATTCGACGGAATTGAGCCAATGCCCGTAAAATACCATTTTCAACCCTGGTATAATAAACGGGATTATAATAACCAGGTTGTTTATGGGTATGATCAGTACTGATAAGATGACATGGTGAATGTCCATACGCATGCCATAATCATAATCGGAACAACAATCCGGATTTAGATACCCGCGATGATTTTTATTCCCCGGTTTTTGCAGGCCGTGGAATTGTAAGTGGTCAGAAATAAAAAAAAAGTAACTATTTTTTCTCTGCCGGTTTCTCGTCGTGATGGATCAGCCGGCACATATTGACACACTCCCAGTTCTCCGGGAGGAACTTCCCGTCAGGACCGGGCTTCATCGTTGTGTGGTATTTTTCACCGCATACGAGGCATTCCATCAGGCCTGACTTTTCATCGACCACTTTTGTTGCATGCTCTTTCTTCGTCATCTCCCGATATGTCGGGCGGGCGGGCAGATATAGGTACGGGTTGGGGAAAAACGTATCAACATAGATGGGCTGGAACAGCCGGTTTTTTTATTCCCGGCATACTGAGGTCATTCCAGATTCTACCCATTAAAAGTGATGAAATTGAATATTAACGGGAGATCATGGGACTGATCATTATAGAAATACAAACTGACGCTTTTCAATATGGTGCGCTATAATTTTTGATTGCGGGATAATAACCGGGTTTGTGCAGGACACGATTGAAAGGTCTACAGGGGCAGGGATAAGGCCCAATCCATGGCATTTTTCGGCATTATTCTGGTATTGACCCGGGTTTATTACCCACCGGGAAAAATCGGTGCTGTCAGGTTGCACAAAGCCATGGTTCGTGGGAGAATTATATTGAAAAAGGTACGATGGCGCCAGTACAGCGAATACAAGGAGAACCAGGCATACCGGTTTAAAGGCGAGATAGCGTCTAATGTTTCCCATCCGTAACACCAACCTCCATTATATTGATCAGAGGACCTATTTAAAAAAATATGAATTGTTCGCAGGGATGATCGTCCCCTGATGTGTCAATTGGTATTATTGGGATGCGGGCAGAAATCTTTTCACTGAATGGCGTATCATCCTTTTTCATTAAATTCAAAAGCCTGCCCGATATAGTAGCGAAGTGCGTCCTTGCCCATATCCTGAAGATTTTTAACTTTAACGTACTTTTGAAAGTTTTTCTTTTTTTGGAAGCTTTTCTTTTACCGGAGTATATTCAGAAAGGAAATGCCATACCTGCTTGCCGGTTGGCATGTTTGTCGGCAGATAATTGGAATTGAGGCCTGGAATGAATACGACAGGGAACTCCAGGCCTTTTGCCTGATACACAGTCATGATCTGGACCGCATTGGGTGTCTTATAGGTATTATTCAGCCAGCCTTCGGGATAATAGTCCTCTGCCGTATATCTTAAAAAATCAAGAAAATAAGATAGCTTTCTTGGACAGTCCAGAGTTTTAAAATAAATGGACTCGAAATCGTGAATTATCTGGCTGAACATTCCCAGGTTGTAAAAAACAACCTCCTCATTATTATATCCGGCAACCGTTCCATCATCATTACCTGAAAAGACATCTTCACGGACACCCGCTTTATCTAGAAAAGTATGAAATATATCCTGAAGGCAAAATGCCTCATAATAGGTTCTTGGAGTAGGTTTCTGGGTTTCGAGCCACTCAATTGCT
>JALOPT010000194.1 GCA_025453715.1 Methanoregulaceae archaeon
CAAAGGACCTCGAAGAGCTGAGAAAAGAAACCGAACCCTGGCAGCGGGTGGCCTTACGGTCAATGAGGCATTGATTCATGAAAATTGGAGAGATCTGGTCCGTTGATCTCGAGGATTCGAAGGGACATGAACAGCAGGGAACAAGACCTGCTGTTGTAGTAGGACTCGCAAATTCAATGATTATTGTGGTTCCTTTGACGACCAATTTGAAGAGTGCCAGGTTCTCTTATACACATCCAATTTCTCCTACCTCTCAAAATGGGCTGGATAATGTTAGTATTGCCCTGATTTTTCAGATTGTTACGCTTGATCCGATAAGACTCAGGGGCAGAATTGGATCAATCAATGAAGCAGACCGGCAGGCGATTAATTCACTATTGGTTGATTTATTGAAATTGGAATGAATGAAACAAAAGATAACTATCCTTTCCTAACAGAAACAATTTCACCTGTAAGGTAACGATCCTTTCCTTACAAGGGGGTGACCTCTTGTAAGCAAAGCTGTCTTATCTTACAACGGGTAATTTATGATTGCGGCAGGGGTCTTCATCAGTAAGAATTTCTGTCATATTTTATTGCGCGATTGCATTTTTTGAATTAATTTTCGGTAAAATACCTGCCTAATGCAGTCCGTTCCCCCGCCCGGCTGAGGCTTCGTTTACTATTTTAACGATTGTTACGTTATTTTAGCAATCAGAACGTGATATTTACTTATTTTCAATTAAAAAATTAGTATTAAGGATTCCACCCGAAAGAGTTGAACCAGGTTGAATTAGCCAGAAAACCAGTGTTCTCTATAAATTATAGAAAAACAGTATCAAGCAGAAAAATTGTGGAATTATTTGGCCTGCACGACAATGAAGTCCTTCCGGACGGATGAATTACTCACCATTGTCCCGTTTGCTGGATCTTTTTTCATCACCGTCAGGGTGACCGTGTAATTACCGGGTTGGCGGTAGGTATGAACAGGGTTTGGCCCGGTCATATTGATCCCATCTCCGAAGTCATACGTATAGAATGTCGGGTTCCCGGTGGACTGGTCAGTAAATTTTACGGTCAGGGGCACGGTCCCAAACGTTTGCGACGCTGCGAATTTTGCGACCGGTGGAGTAAAGGGGGCCCTGCTGACGGTAATTACCCTGGTTGTGCTGTTGCTGGCAATGGAATTGGTCTTTGCATCATATCTGGTGACGGTCAGTTTTATGGTATAGGTACCCGGGAACCGGTACGTATGTCCCGGGTTTGACCCCGACACGTTGACTCCATCACCGAAATCATAATTGTACCGGGTCGGGCCCCCAATGGATTCATCGGTGCATTTTACCGTCTGGGGTGCAGTCCCGTTGGCCGGGGATACAGAAAACCCTGCAGACAAAACAGGCGTGGGCGGGGGGACATTCCTCTTCAGCGGGAAGGTGAGGGTGTCGGCAAGACGGGGCGGGCTGATAACGGTCCCCGTCGTGGAATCGTAATCGGGGAGCGAGGCAACAAAGTACTCGTCCGCCGTCGCCGTATTATTCGCCGGGTCCACGGTGACCTTGAGATATCCCAGTTCCTTCGTGGCCCCATATACATACGAGGATGGGCGCTGTTTACCAGTCAGGCTGACGAATCCCCCTCCGGCGTTGGCAACAACAAAGTAGGGAATACCCTCCACCGAGAACCGCTGGTACGTGTGGATATGGCCGGCGAAATGTGCACTGATGTTGTACGAATGGAAAAGGGTCTCCCAGGACTGGAGGGCCGAATCCGAAGAGGCATGCCCAACGGTCCAGACAGGATGGTGATGGATAACAAAGGTCCCGTACTGGGTATTGTCGAGCTGGTCCTTTAACCAGGACGCCTGTGCCTCCGAGTGGGCACGTGTCGGGTTCTCGTCGTTTGGGTTGGCCGGGTCAGGGGAATCGAGGATCACAAACCTGACCCCGGCGCAGTCAAAGGAATAGTAGAGCGGGCAGACAAAGGAGTTGCGGTACTCGTAGGCATCTGTCGACACATTCACAGCGGTGCTGTTGTGGTATTCATGGTTCCCGATACTGGTATAGAGTGTAAAATTCGCGAGCATCCCGTCACCGTAACCATAATAGTATGCCCATTGCGATTCTACGTCGTGACTGGCATAGTCCCCGCCGTCAAGGATAAAAAGCACCCCGGACTCGTTGGCGAGGGCATCTGCGACATACCGGAACCGCTGCTCCTGCGCATGGGTATCAGAGATCACAATGAAGGTGAAGGGGCCGCTGACCGGAAAGGTCTGGAACTTCCGGACTGAGAACACCTGGCTGTTTCCCGGTGAATCCGATCCCGCAACCCGGACCTGGTACCGGTATGTGGTATTGGGTGTAAGACCGGTAAGGAGGATATGGTGGAAATTGGCAGGATCAGGGTCAGGGTCGGGCACGCTGTGGTCAAACGTCCCATGTGCGTCGTAGTAACTCGAAGTGGCATAGGCAACCGTCCAGTCGCTCCCCAAAGATTCCTGCCACCAGCTGATGGTGGCAGTGGTGGTAGTGGTATTGGTCACCCAGGGGCCCCAGTAACCGGATGGTGCAGCCCCAAAGGCCGGAGCAGCACACAGAAGGCAGAACACGATCAGTATGAAACCGGACAATGAATAGTTATCAGGCATCCTCTTTCCTCATGTAACAATCATCCTCCTGATAATATAAGAGGTCGTGGCATGGTACCCTGGCATTTCCGTGATCTCGAAAGGACGCAAGGGACTGGTTTGACTTCTGCAGACCCGGCAGACGATATCCGGAGGAATCAGGCGGGCGGGAAAACAAAGGAGTGCCAGGGTAAATCCCGGGAAACTCCCTGTTTCTTCACGTTCTTGATCCAAGGAAAAAAAATTATCGGCCTGGTTGATTTCATTAAGGCCTCATTTCCTGCAGGCAAACCATTACGCTTGGTTACTTGGCTCCGCTCTGTTACCGGTCTTTTAAATGACATCCATACTATAATGAATTCCCAGAGACCCTGGGGAATCGAGTTTGATAAAAGCACTATTTTTTAAAAGGCAGTAATATCCTGATGGCAGTAACCATTCCCATGTCGGTATCAGTCCCCGCCTATGACGCCATATTTCCAGTGCGATGCAAGGTCAAAGCTTTGGTGGTCAGATGTTCCTCTCATGTATTGTTCCTCCCTTTTCGGGTGTAATGACTGAATTATGCTTGTTTGCGTATTGCCTTCGCTTGTCATGGGGTAAGAATGGATCCCGATAAACCACAGAAAATAATGGTGATTTAAACATCTGTGTCTCAAATTACGGATGAGGCTTGGATTACAATTATAACGATATTATTAGTTTATTTCAAGATTTCGGATT
>JALOPT010000195.1 GCA_025453715.1 Methanoregulaceae archaeon
GTCAGTGACACGACTTCCCTGGATGATGAAGTCAGCAGTACTTGTCGAGCCGAGGATGCCGGTCACTTTATCCATCTGGACTTTTGCCGGCATGTCACCGGGAACAAAAGCATTCTCGCTGGTCTCTATGGGGATCTGGGGATCGATCTGGAAACCGACCAGGGCGATCATCCCGGCAATCAGGAGGATCGGCAGGGGGTTTTTCGCAATCTTTACCGAAATATCGGTGAGAAACCGGCCGTACGACCACGAACTCTTTTTCTTTGCACTTTTATTTTTGACCCCCTGGGTTTGTGAGGGAATGTAATCGCACGCATCTTCGCCAACCGCGTAACAGACCTCCGGCTTTTGTTGTTTAGGGGTATAATTAAGAAGATGTGCAATCGTCGGAATACCAATAAGTGAAATAACAAAACAGCTCATGACACCTATCATCGCCACCAGCCCGAATGAGCGGATCATGGGCACTGTCGAGATGAACATAGCAATAAATCCCATACAGGTAGCAAGCATCGCGTACATAACGGCAGGCCCGGTACGGGTTACCGTTACCTTCACAGCTTTGTCAAGCGATCCCTTCCGGGCCTCTTCATCCAGCCTGGCATGGAACTGGATACCGTAATCGATGCCAAGACCGATCATGACCGGGAACGCACCCAGGACCGCCATATTGAGCTGGATGCCGGCAAGCCCCATGAAACCCAGTGCCGTCGTCAGGCCGATACCTACGAAGAGCACGGGGAGGAAGCGGTGGCTGGCGTAGGCAAACAATATGCCCAGGACTATGACCATCAGCACCATGGCACTTCCTATAAGCACAGCCATTGACGATCCCATTTCAGCTTTCATCTGTTCTTGAAATGCCGCACTGCCGGAAACCGAGATCTTTACCCCGGGTGGAGGTGTGTTGTGTGCGATAAGGGATTCTACATTTTTCAGTGTAGCACTCTTGGCATCCTCAGACAATCCCTGAGAAAGTGTAATCTGCACCAGCGTCAGGACATTTGACGGGACTGCCGTCTCTTTCACCTCAGGAGGAATGCTGGCAACAATCCGGTCGATTTCTCCTTTTGACTGCGGCAGCGTGCCCCCGTTTGCACTCTTTAAAAGACCTGCTATGCTTGCAGATCCCTCCACATTCTCCTGTTGCCTGATATCATGTTCAAGCCCGTCGATATAACTGAGGACCTGGGGACTGAGAGGATCGCTTGTTTCCACGATAAGGATGAGAGCGTTGGATGAGAATGTGTCAGTATAATGTCTATTGAGAATCCCCTCCGGTGAATCCTTATTCAGGTAGGTATCATTGCCCGTCTCCATCGTTATAAGGGTCATCCCGTACAGGGCGACGATAAAAATTATCCCGATGACGACAGCAACTCTCCGTGGATGATGGTTGATGATATCTGCAAGTCGTTTGAAAATGTAGTCTATCATGAGAAACTTTTCCTGTCTGTGGATGGGAGGTGGCTATGGTTGTTGGGGGAAGGGAGAAATCCTTCCCGCTGCAGTAGGGGTTGCCCTAGGGGGACCCCACACGGTGCTACTGACATGAAAGCGACCAGTTACTTTTGTTTCGTTCTCTGACGGTAGACCAGGTAACCGACCAGAATGACAACTGCCGCTATACCTGCAAGGACAAGAGGATTACCCAACAGGGAGTTTTCTTTTTCGACTACAATCCTGACTTTCATCGGGTCTGAGATGAGCGAATTATCCAGTGCATCACGGTACCGGATCTCTGAATCAAGGGCGTACTCCTTGATCGTTGCAGATTTGTCTACGGCGATCTCAAAGGCAGCTTCCCTGGTGTCGCCCGGTGCAAGCGTTCCGAGAAATGCTGTATCATCATTGCTGGTGAAAGGATCAACAGCGCTGATACGTGCCTGTGCATTGTATGCTGTGGCACCACCGGTATTGGTATACTGGACGGTGATTGTTTTCTTCTGGCCGGGAGAGACTATATTCGGGGTGGATGTAACATTGAAATCAATTTTTTTACCGACCTGGAGGCCGATTGTCTCTATATCAGATGTAGCCTGGTCCCCTTCGCCATTCTCGTAATTCACCAGAACATCCAGCGGATATGTCTGCGCTTCGGCGTCACTGGAGACAGACACTTTGAACCTGCTGCTGACTACCTGTCCAACGGAAAAGTTCCCGATGTACATGCTTCCTGTGACCGGTAGTACAGGACTCATGTCATTACGAACAATTTTAATGATGGCATTTTTCCCGTTCTCATGACCGATATTTTTTACTTCAAGGGTAACATAACCCTCAGAACCCGCATTCAGATGCTCTGCTGTCTGGGAAAGTACGGCAATCTTTACTTCCGGCTTGATCGTTATCGGGAGATTAACGGTCTCGTTTCTCTCTCTGTAGTAATATTGTATCGTGTCAGTACCGTACTGTTCTGCCTCGGCAAGGTAGGAGTACTTCATCGTAAGGGGAAGGTAATAGGTACCGGAACCTGCATCGGGCTGTACCTTTGTGGTTATTACAGCACTTGCGATGCTGCTGCCTTTGAGGTCTCCCAGCATCTGGGGATCGGATTTGATCACGACCGGGGCCTCGCCCGGCGCTATTGATATGGTGAGGAATTTTGCCGTGTTCGGAAGATCATCACGTTCGATAACTCCTGACTGGATAAACTTGAACTGGTTGACCCCTTTGTTCTCGATAATCACTTTCAGCTGGACTGTGTCTCCCGGGCTTACCTCGTTTGAACCGGATATATAGGCCGAGAGTTCGGGGCTTCCTGCCATGTATTTGGTACCTGTTAGAGCCTGTGCGGGCGCTATCATAAGAACAGCACATGCGATTATGATGAGGCTGAAATACCCTACCCTCGTGGGGTGCTGGTTCATTCTGGTGGGAAGATTTGCCATTTTCCCGTCAATACTTGCTACTGTCTGGTGATGTGTGATCATGGATATCCTCTTGATAAGGAATGTTTGGTATAGGTTGAAACCAATTATATATAAACATATCTTTTATAGATTATACATATCAATGATAAATAGAATCCGGGATACCGGAGCGGGTATCCAGTAATCACGGCATTCTTCCAAAAATATGCAACAACGCGTCCTATTGTATAATCAGCACATCGATTAGCCGATAAACTTCTGGAGTGCTGCAATCCGATCCCGAAGTGCCTGTTCCCGCTCCGTTGATTCCGTGATGTCAGTGACCGTAATATAGGTGGACACCGTGGTATCATGCAGGGCTGCTGTGACCCTTCCGAGAATACAGCGGCGGTTGCCACCTTTACGGTTAATCCAGAGGGTAAACTCTCCGGGCTTTTCTGAATCCGGCCGGATA
>JALOPT010000196.1 GCA_025453715.1 Methanoregulaceae archaeon
ACTCGTCAAGCCATGGATTTATTTCCGTGAACATGGCGTCGCAGGGGTTGCCGTTTTTGAATACCGGTGCCTTCCTGGTTGCTATGGCGATGTTCATTGCCGAAAAGGCCGACGGCTTGATCCTTTTCACTTTAGCCGTAAATTCCGGCTTTGAGACGGTCTGATCGATCATATCCAGAAAAAGCTGCCGGACGTTAACATTCGCAACAATTGCCTTGCCGGCGGATATTTCCTCGCCATTTTCCAGGATGACACCATCGCGATTTATAATGCCACTGCACGGGTTGGAAGAACCGGTGAGCGCGAGTTAAGCGTTGGCCGGGGTAGTTCCATTTCCATTGAGACCGGTGCGGTCAGGCACCCGATAGAAGTCCAGGGGACTATTCTCGTGGACAGTATGGGTACACTCATTGACGACGGGACTACATCGTACCTTATCGAAGGAGAACACCCCAACGGGCGCGAAGTCCGTGTTACCGGAACACTTACAGGCCATACGATTACACCGGAAAACGTTGAAGCGGTAGAACTTTCCCCGGAAAAGGTACGTATGCGGTGCCGGCGCCTGAAAGAGCAGATTGGCTCAGCACGGCCATACCTGCAGGGCAATCCAGGCCACATTCCCTGATATTCTACCCCTGGATTCAGGTAACCATTGCAGGAAGGGATCATTTCCATGTGACCCCCGGTTTTCACTTTCACCCTGCGCACATGCCGGATGCATATATGCGAGAGTATATGATGTTCTTTTAGTAAGAGGTAGATAAGAAATGACCACCACAGGTCCACTGGAACTTGATGACTTACCCGGCGTTGGCCCCACCACTGCCGAGAAACTCCGGGAAGCCGGATTTGTCACCGTTGAAAGCATTGCAACAGCTTCCCCGCTCGATCTCGCAGAGACCGCGGAGATCGGTGAGGCAGTTGCAAAGAAGATGATAAAGGCTGCCCGCGAACTTGTCGATATAGGCGGTTTCAAAACAGGAAAGGATGTTTTTGAGCAGCGGAAGGAGATCCGGAAACTGCAGACACGTGTCCCCGATCTCGACACCCTCCTCGGAGGGGGACTCGAAACACAGGCGATCACTGAGCTGTATGGTGAATTCGGGTCAGGTAAAAGCCAGATTGTCCACCAGCTCGCGGTGAATGTCCAGCTCCCTGAATCGGAAGGAGGACTGCATGGAAGTGCGATCTATATCGATACCGAAAATACGTTCAGACCGGAACGTATCGAACAGATGGTGAACGGCCTGGAAATTGCTGATGCAGACCCGCAGGAGTTCTTAAAAAACATCCATGTTGCACGGGCGCACACTTCAGATCACCAGATGCTGCTTATTGATACGGCACGCGAACGGGCTGCCGAGATGAGAGAGTCCGATATGCCAGTCCGGCTGTTTATCATCGATTCCCTTACTGCCCATTTCCGTGCAGAATACGCTGGCAGGGGGACCCTGGCAACACGACAGCAGAAGCTGAACCGGCATATGCACGAACTGTTCAAGCTGGTGGACGAAAACAATGCCGTGGCACTGGTGACAAACCAGGTAATGTCAAACCCGGCAGTATTCTTCGGCGACCCGACAAAGCCGATCGGTGGTAACATCGTTGGCCATACAGCCACGTTCAGATTATATCTCCGGAAGAGCAAAGGGGGAAAGAGAATTGCCCGCCTCGTGGACAGCCCGAACCTACCCGAGGGTGAAGCACCATTCATGGTTGAAGAGGCAGGTCTCAAGCCGTGCTGAGGGCAATCCTGACCGATGTGGACGGCACGATTACAGACCATGGCCGTTTCCTGCACACAGGGGCCATAGAGTTAATCCGGGGACTCGTTTCACGTGGAGTGGAGGTTGTGCTTGCCAGCGGCAATACAGCGTGTTTCATGGACGCCTTATGCCGCATGATAGGCACATCAGGGACCTTTATCGGAGAGAATGGTGGTGTATACCGGATTGGATTTGCGGGTGAGCTACATATCCATGGAGACCAGCCCATTTGCCTCGAGGCATTTCAGGTACTACAGGAACATTACAAGGATGCCGGAACCCCCCTCCATTTACTCAGCCCCCAGTACCGGTATGCCGATGTCGCTTTTTCAAGGACAGTCCCCCCGGAAGATGTGGAAAAACTGCTCGCGGGTTTTGATGTACTGGTGATTGATACCGGTTTTGCCATTCATCTCCAGGCAAAAGGTATCAACAAGGCGACGGCATTCATGGACCTTGCCAACGACCTCGGGATCCCGCCCGGGGATTTTCTCGCTATAGGTGATGCAATAAACGACGTCGAGATGCTTAAGGCCGCAGGGATAGGGGCTACCGTAGCAAACGGGCATCCGGATGTAAAGAAAGTTGCAGGGTATATCGCGAAAAACAGGTATGGAGATGGGTTTATTGAGGCGATGCAGAACTATTCATCTCACTTTCTTGAGAGGTAACGGTCGACCACAATATAGTCCTTGATGTCTTTTACTGCTTCAAAGTTTATGTAGAGTTTATCCCCCTCAAGACGGTACCCGGATGTATCAAAAGAAGAATCCGGATGGATAATAAGATCGATAACCTGTCCGGTCTCATCGTCGACAATAATATTTTTGAGGGTCCCTATCACTTTTCCGTCATTGGTCATAATTTTCTTCTTTGAAAGCTGACGGGCCAGTATACGTGTCATAGAAAAAAATGATGATATATTAATATTTAAAGATGCTTAAAAACCTCGAGAGATTGGTGAGAGAATCGTTAAAACAGAAAATTTGTCTAGCTGAGGATCTCAGCAGCCATCCTGATGTCATGTGCCGTAATCGTCTTCCTGCCGGCATGGGATGCGAGTTTCAATGCTTCCTTTGCAATTTTCTGGCCATATTGTTCCATAAGGTCTGCAAGCGCTTCTCCGGCTTCGTTCCCTACACGATCAGCACCGGTCTTCCGGATAATCCGGATTACAGGGGCAATGGGTATTTCTGTCATAGTATTCTGGTACTCCTTCAGCTCTCCCCTGCCAATGGTATCTTTCCTCTGGATATCCAGGGAGTGTTCCCGTCTGTAAACGCTGTAATCTTTTCGCTTAAAAGACTGACAACAGGAACCCGTGGCAATAACCTGATAATTTTTCCGGGAGGCTTGAAAATTTGTTTAGGGTAGAGCCATAAATAGATTAGCCAATCGTTTGAGCGCCGGAATTATAGAGTCCTGCAATTATCGGCAATACCATTTCAGTTCCACGATCCTGAGTTGATTGATACAATACCGACAGGCAGGATGAAAGAAAAGAAATCGTTCGAAAAAAATGTGTCCTAAAGCGATGGAAATACCCGGATGATGTCTGACTGGGTCAGAATTCCGATTGGCGTATCACCCTCGACAACAACCAGCCTGCCGATCTTACGTTCTTTGAACCTCCCAATTACTTCAAAGAGCTGGACATCAGCTGATGCTTTTACCACATCGGTAGTCATGAGCGCATTGACCTTCGTTGTCAGGGGCTTATCATTGTCAATCGCCTTAATTACGTCTGAAAGAGTAATAATCCCTTCAAGACCACCGTTTCCGATTAC
>JALOPT010000040.1 GCA_025453715.1 Methanoregulaceae archaeon
CCGGAAGATGCGAAGAACCCGCCAAAGCGTGGCCAGAGTAACCAGTAATACAATTTTTTTCTTCATTAAGAGCCTGAAAGGACATATGAACACCGGTGATGGACAGGTCGGGTCCGATCGTTTTCATGACCGGAGAGGCAATTCGCCTTATCAACCCATTCCTGGAGGATTGAACAAATGGTCAATGTATCGAAAGAAGGCCAGGTCTACGAATGTGAGATCTGTGGCAACGTTGTGGTAGTAAAGGAAGTAGGCGGGGGAGAACTTGTCTGCTGCGGTGAACCGATGAAACTTATCGGGGGATGAAAAGGAATGACTAAAGACATGGATGAACTTGAAAAGAAAATCGGAAAAGTCCCTAAATTCTTCAGGGAGCTGACTGAAAATGACCCGGAAATGTTTGATATGGTAATGAAACTCGAAGGCCATATCTGGGATGACGGGGCATTGACAAGAAAGACAAAGAAACTGATCGCAATCGCGATTGCAGCGGCACTCCGGGACCAGCATGCCGTGCATGCCCAGTTGATGGGTGCTGATAGTCTCGGGGTAACCAAAAAAGAAGTGGAAGAGGCACTGAGGGTCGCGTTCCTCCTCGCAGGGATGCCGGCGTATGTGTATGGAAAAGCACAGCTTGATGAAGTCATGAAGAAGTAAGGGGGATAACCATGTGTGGAGAAATCGGGTCAGGCCGGATGCCCGCAATTGGTGAACCGGCACCGGACTTTGCCGCTGAGACGACCCATGGCCCGCTGAAACTGTCTGACATGAAGGGAAAGTGGGTTGTGATGTTCTCTCACCCTGCTGATTTCACGCCGGTCTGTACGACCGAGTTTCTGGGATTTGCATCGGTGTATAATGAACTCAAATCATTGAATGTACAGCTTATCGGCCTCTCTGTTGACAGCGTATCTGCCCACCTCGCGTGGGTGCATGCAGTAAAAGAGAAGATGGGCGTGGACATCCCGTTCCCGATCATTGCAGACCTCTCCATGAATATTGCAAAGAGTTACGGCATGATCCACGCGGGACAGAGCACGACGGCAACCGTCCGTTGCGTCTTCTTTATCGATGACAAGGGGATCATGAGGGCTATGATTTACTACCCGTTGCAGAACGGCAGGTATATCCCTGAGATCATCAGGCTTGTAAAGGCTCTGCAGACCACGGATAAGCATAAGGTGTCAACACCGGCAAACTGGCAGCCTGGTGATAAGGTCGTAGTCCCTCCGCCAAAGACCGCCGATGAAATGGCAAAGCGGCCAACGGAAGGTTACGAGTGCAAAGACTGGTACCTCTGTTTCAAATCCATCTGAAAAATTCCAGCAATCTTTTTTTATCCTACGCCGCCAAAGGCTCATTCATGCCGATTAAGGTCCTAGCATTCGCGTCGAGCCCACGGAGGGGGGGGAATTCCGAGACGCTCCTCGACTGGCTGCTTGCATCCATGAGTCGTGAGAGCGATGTGACCATTGAAAAGATTGTCCTTACCGAAGCGGATATCAACCCATGCAGGGGATGCAATGCCTGTGAAAAACTCAACCACTGTGTACAGAGAGACGGGATGGACAGCATTCACGATAAAATAATCGAAGCTGATATCATCGTGTTTGCCTCCCCAATCTTCTGTATGGGGGTGCCCGCCCAGGGAAAAGCCTTAATTGACAGGGCGCAGGTGTTCCGGTCGAGAAAATATGTCCTGAAACTCCCGGTCGTCCCTCCCGAGCGAAAGGGTAAACGCCTTGGCATCTATCTTGCAACTGCCGGGCAGACCTGGGACCACGTGTTTGAAGGGGCGATCATGACAATCAAGTGCCTGTTTCATGTCATTGATGTCCGGGACCGTGATATCCGGTACCTGCTCGTAAGGGGAGTTGATGAGAAGGGTGCAATCCTGTCCCATCCGACTGCACAAACTGAAGCGGAAAAACTTGGGCCTGAAGTAATTACCGAACTAAGGAGCAGGTTCCAGAGTGGGAGTACATGACAGTCACGTTCATCGGGATCTCGGGCAGTCCCCACCGGCATGGAAACACCGAGACACTGCTGGATAATTTTCTCAACGGTGCAGCACATGCCGGGGCAGAAGTGGATAAGATTATCCTCCGGTCTATGAATTACACACCGTGCCGGGGATGCAACGCCTGCCACAAGACCGGTGAATGTATCGTGCAGGACGATGCGGAAATAATCATAGAACGGGTCATGTCCTGCGACTGCCTTGCCATTGCTTCCCCGATTTACAGTATGGGGATCACAGCAGAATTAAAGGGGCTGATCGACCGGGCCCAGTATATCTGGGCACAGAAATTTATCTTAAAAACAAGGTTTTACCCGGATGACCAAATCCGATGTCATAAAGGTGTGTTCATATCAACGGCAGGTCTCCCGTGGGAAAACGTGTTTGATGGGGCATTTCCTGCTATCACGGCTTTTTTCAACACGATTGGTTTCGAATATTATGACAATATCATCGCGAATGATATGGACAACTATAAGGGGATCAGGGGGCACCCGACCGCACTTAATGAGGCATTCAGAAAAGGGGAAACCCTGGTAAGGGTTATCGGGTCCATTAAAACAAGTTAACATCCGGGAAACGGATCTACCGGATTATCTTGTTTTTCAACGGTATTCTCCGGGTCAAGCAACCTGACTGGAACACGGATACTACTGACCTTATCAAATTCGAGGACCCGTTGCTCGACCCGGCGGACCATCCCGGTACTGGTCAGGATCAACGAGGACTCGCCAATAACTGCCCGCAAAATGCATTTGTCAATCACACCATAGGTAAAATCAAGGGAGATCCGGTTGTCTGCAGCATGTTGTTTTGCACGCGTCCCCATCGCACCGATTGATACTCCCGGGTGGGAAGCGAGCCATCCGGGTAATGAATCGTGCGGGGATACGTCAACATCAAATACACTGATAGTCCCGGGGGATGCATGACAACATGGAGTTTTCTGAAATGCACAGTCTATCACGTGCAGCATGTCAAGGACAGTCCGGGGCTTTTTTTCAGGTAATGAATAACCCCGTTTTTCAAGTTCGAAATAAAGATCGAGCAGGATCGGCATCGACAGGTGTGCCTGCCGCACATATTTTGGCCTGCCAAATGCTACATCCGGGATAGCTTCCTGGAGAATTTGGCCCTCTAACAGGAGGATTGCCCGGTCAGCCCAGGGATATGCGAGCTCAATGTCGTGGGTTGATATAATGATGGTTTTGCCCTGATGATGGAGCTCATCAAGAAGTTCCATGATGTCCTCCGAACCTGAAGGGTCCAGTCCGCTTGTCGGTTCGTCAAATACAAGGACATCCGGGTCCATCGCAAGCACACCGGCAATGGCTACGCGTTTTTTCTCTCCACCGGAGAGGAGGTGCGGTGGCCGGCGTTCGAACCCTTCGAGTCCGACATACCTGAGTGCCCCGGTTACGGCCTCCTTTACTGACTGTTCGCTGTAGCCAAGGTTTACCGGCCCGAATGCAATATCCTGGTACACCGTTGGTGCAATGATCTGGCGGTCAGGGTTCTGGAGTACAAATCCAACACGTTTGCGCAGTTTCCGTAACGATTCCCTGTCATAGCTGACAGGCTCGTTGTCAAAGAGAATAATCCCGGATTCAGGGCGGATCATACCGTTGAACATGAGCATGAGGGTTGATTTTCCTGCACCATTGGGCCCGACCAGGGCAATCTTTTCCCCTTTCCGTATATGGAAGCTGATGCCCCTGATGGCTTCCATTCCCCGTGGGTAACGGTAACGGATATCCCGTGCTTCAAGTATGATGCTGCTCATGGTACGTAAACCTTAAATTGCGACAATATTTTTCGTAATAATAACGATACACAACGAGACCAGGAGAAATAATCCGGCTGCTGCCAGCGAAGGGATGTTCACCGGGCCGGTTTCCCCAAGTATGGCAAACTTCCCCGCATAACAACGTGCATCCATGGCCCGGACCAGGTCTTCCCCTGCATCCCAGCTGGCGATAAACACGGAACCACACAGGGTTGCAAAAGACTCGATTGATTCACGGAAGGAGGAATATCCAAGGCGCATTACCTGGGCCTGGTAGGTCTGCACCAGCAGGTGCATGATCATGAAGATGGTGCGGTAGATCATCATCGCAAGGTCAACTACCGCTTCAGGTATACGGCACCGCCTCATCACGATGAAGAGATCGGTCATAGGCGTTGTCAGGGCGATGAAGATCAGGGCCGACATACCCCCGATTACCCTGCAGAATACAAAGATTCCCTCGTTGAGGCTTTCACGCGTGATAGAGAGGGAGAGCCAGGGAAGCGGCGCCCAGCTCCAGTACACCTCGCTCCCCCCGGTCAGGAGAATGATCACGATGACACTCATCGCTGCAAACCAGAAGGGCACGATGAAAAGTTCAACGTACGTCCTCGCATCAATCCGTGCAAGGATGATAATTGCCCCTGAAAGCAGGACCGCAATAAAAAGGGGGGCGACATAACTCGTGGATACGAGGCAGAGGAGGATCGCACCGAGACCCACAACCAGTTTTATATAGGTATTGACCTCCCTCAACCCGTTCGCCTGGGCGACGTCCTCCAGTAACTCTTCGTACATAAACGCTGGTACTTCAGGTGTTGTTTGTTCCCTTTTTCTGCCCGATCCAGTAGCCGAAAACCAGTCCTACCATGATACCACCAATTGCTGCCTGGAGGGCAAACAGGGCAGATTCGATCTCCCCGCTGGGCGGGACCCATTGTGGTATAACAGGGGTAATTTTATCTTCTGGTATTCCTGATAGTTCAGAAATTTTTTCTGACCCGACCGTGTCAGAGCCCGCAAATTCTGCATTCCCCATTATTGAACTTGTATAGAGGAACAGTCCGCAGAATACCAGGACGGCAATCAGCGCCAGGATCTCGAGGCTGTACTTATATGCCATCAGCTATCGCTCCTTACAGCGTTAATTTTTTCCTCAGGGAACACGTTCATGCGGAGGAGGATATCGGGTTTGAGCTGGACGATGTATTTAAACACAAGCGCGAGAACTACCCCCTCAACGATTGCAAGCGGGACCTGGGTAATAGCAAAAATCCCCATAAACAGGACAAATGAGCTTCCGATTCCACCAACTTCGGCCGGATATGCCAGTGCCAGTTCTAGTGATGTGGTTATATAGGTGAACATATCGGCGATTGCACAGGCAAGGAATACCGTCAGGAACATGTTTACCCGTGTATCACGGAGTGCCCGGTACACGGCATATCCTGCTAGAGGGCCGACAATCCCCATCGATACGATATTTGCCCCAAGGACTGACAAACCACCGTGGGCAAGAAAAAGCGCCTGGAATAGCAGCACGATTGCGCACACCACCGAGGTTATCCATGGTCCGAAACAGATAGTAGAGAGACCGGTACCGGTCGGATGGGAACAGCTGCCGGTGACTGACGGGAGTTTCAGGGACGAGAGAATAAAAATAAATCCCCCGGTCACACCGAGCAGGGGGAGTGCTTCCCGGTCGGCATCCAGGACCTTTTTTAACCGGTAAATGCCGTAGAGCAGGCATGGGAGGGCAATTGCCCACCAGAAAACCGCCCAATGTAATGGCAAAAAGCCTTCCATAATATGCATAGGTTCGTAATCACCATTCAATTAAATCTGTTTTAACTCAATATTACTTTATTAATTAGTACTAATTATCAATTCCGGTTTATTGAAAAATATCCCGGGTCGATGAAATAACGGCAACCCGTTACTTTTGTTCTTGTGTCAAACGTGAATACACAGGTGCCCAGGTTCCCGGAAAAAATGGGTCAGGTAATGTAGGATGGGACCAAGGTAAGTGCCGCAAATAGGACCGCGAAGGAAACGGCAATCATGACCACGAACAGCACCGGTTTCCATTCGAGTACTTTCTTCCCGTCGAGGATACTGATGGGGAGGAGGTTGAATGCTGCTATCATTGCATTGATCTGGAGCCCCATCATCCCGATAAACCCGATAACAGGACCAATTCCTGTTATTAACGGGGTCATCAGGACCATAATTCCAAACGGGATACAGAGTACAAGATTTGTTGCAGGGCCGGCTGCTGATATTTTTCCGTTCTGCTCCTTTGATAAGGAGCCCCCGTAAATAACCGTCGCACCGGGAGCGGCAAATACGATATGAACGAGGGCTGCCAGCACAACAGACATCAGCAGCATGACATTATCTTTCCGGAACTCTGCGTAATACCCGTATTTCATGGCGGTAAACTTGTGGGCCATTTCGTGCAGTACAAAACCAATACCCACCGTCAGGCAGGATATCCCAAAGATAGAGAGAAATTTCACAGGATCTATTTTCCCGTCAAAACTGGAGAGCACGATCGCCAGGGTGAACGCGATCGTGATCCCGAGCCACGCAATGAAGAGATCAAAGCGCTCCCTTCGAGTTATCCGTTCAAGCATAAATTGTCCTGTACTAGTGGTATTTCCCGGTGCTTATTAGCTTCGGGTACCAGGTAAGGCTGTTTGCATATTCATGCAGGTGGGTATAAAGATAGGATATCAGTTGAATGACCGGCCGGAGAGCAGGTGTATCCTGGTCACAGCGGGTCGGCCCCGCACACTACGGGGCACACATTTAAACCCTTAAACTGCTGCAAATAGGTACTATGCCAATCGAATCACTCAGGGAAGAGATCAACCGGATTGATCGGGAGATAATCAGGCTGATTGCCAAACGCCAGACCGTAGCTGGAAAAATTGCACGGGTAAAATTTACTGAGGGTATACCGGTCCACGACGAAGAGCGGGTGAAAGAAGTCCTCGATTCCTCGTTTGACTATGCTGTCGAGCATAAAATCAACCCCGTTCATGTCCAGAAGATCATGTCAATCCTGATTGAAATGAGCGAAGAGTGGCAGCGTGGATGTTCAGGGGATGGAAACCTCCCCTGAAAATGTTCCTGCTTTAATAGTTGTCTAACCGGAAAATTGTTGAATTATTTATAAAAAACCGAAAATATCACAATAATCCCAATGACTATCATCAGGCACCCCATGGCAAGCCTGACAATTACCCGGTTTTCAGTCCGCCAGGTCTCGAGCCGTTCCGGTGGGAGGCCGAAATAGACAATTGCAAGGATAATGATCAGCGGTAAAACAAAGAGAATGTTATAGAGAAGCAGAAGTGGCAGACCTTCCATCATCGTCATCTTCTGCGATATCAGGGAGATAATTGCAAGATATATCCCGCCCGTACAGGGGAGCTCGAACATTCCGACCAGGATACCAAGCACAAATGCAGCAGGAAGGGTTGCCTCCTCAATATACCGGTTGATAGTCGCCTTTTTTGATTCAGGGATGACAAGCCAGTCACCTGAACCTCCGGAGAGGGCTTCTTTTATCATTATGGCCCCGGCAACGAAGGCAACGGTCGCTGCTATGATTGCAAATGCTGTAGAGAACCCGGATACCTGGACAAGGGCAAAGAGGCCGAGGCCTGAAAGGAAATAAAATATGAATACTGCCCCGATATATACAATCCCAACCTTCAAAGCCCGCTTTTTTGAACCAATCGACATAATCGATACGAGAAGGAAGACCATTACGGCAAACGCACAGGGATTGATCCCGTCCACCAGGCCAGCTACGATAACCAATGGGATTGTCAGCCGGGTAGATCCAGAAATATCAGGGGAGGGAATGGTCTCCTGTGGCACAGGCGGGGTAGCGTTCGGGTTCTGTGCGACCTGCACCACGATATCGTCAAGGTGCAGCTCGATATTTTCAATGTCCGTCAGTTCCCATTCTCCCACGAATACAGCAGGTACTGGTGAAAATGGAACGTTATACCGCTTGTTGAACTGCTGGAACAGCTGCCGGTTCGATGCATTGTCAATAAGGTCATACGAGCGGATTATCACGTCAGGATGGCGCTCACGGAACCCTTCCATGAACGTGAGGGCTTTCTGGCACTCACCACAGGTCTTACTGTAAAAGAAATAAACGACCACATGCCCGGGGGGTTCTGATGAAAGAAGGTCTGAAATGTTCGTTGTGTTCCCGCTTATGCCTGAATCAACGGGCCCTGGTGATTCAGCAGATACAATCCCGGATGCGGATAGCATGAGCACCAGGAGAATAACTGTAAAAAAAGAAGGTTGCATTCTCATGGAACACCAGGGAGCTCTGAAATATAAATATTAATTAGATTTCCGGCCCTTAATACGCTTATCTCCGTAAGGTACTTTCTTCTCCGTTACCATGGTGCCGATTCCTTCATCGGTGAAGAGCTCGAGAAGGAGGTTATGGCGGATGTTTCCATTCACAATATGGGCAAACCGAACGCCCCTGCTTACCGCATCGATTAACGAGGTAACTTTTGGGATCATCCCTTCGCTGATGACCCCCTGGGCCATCATTTCCTTTGCCTCTCCGAGGGCGAGCCTCCGGTAGACCGTTGTCCTCTCGCGGTTCATCACACCGTCGACATCAGTCATGTTGATCAGCTTATGGGCTTTTAAGGCTACGGCAATGTCACCGGCGGCAGTATCGGCATTGATATTGAGGTTCTGGCCGTTCCGGTCTATCGCGATCGGCGCTATTACGGGGATGTACTTATTGTCAAGAAGTGTGTTGAGCAGGGAGGGATCGACCACCTCTATCTCTCCGACGTGGCCAAGGTCTACTTCATGTTCCTTCCCTGCAACCGTGACCTTCTGGAGGCCCATTTTTTTGGCGATAATCAGGTCACCGTCGTTTCCTGAAACACCGATCCCGCGGGCTCCCGACTTTGCGATCAGTGAGACAATCCCGGTATTGATCTTCCCTACGAGTACCATCTGGGCTATTTCAAGGGTTTCATGGTCAGTGATCCGAAGACCGGCAACAAACTTGGGTTCTTTGCCGAGGGCTTTCATCTTATCGGTTATCTCAGGACCTCCTCCATGCACGAGGACAACCCGGATACCGACCAGCTGCAAAAGGACCGCATCTTTAATCGCGTCCTCCAGCACGTCCGGGTCCACCATTGCATGCCCACCCAGTTTAATCACCATGGTCTTTCCGTGGAATTGCTGGATATAGGGGAGTGCTTCTGTCAGCACCTCTTCACGTTTCATGTCGTATACCTCCCGTTAATTTCAACATATTTTTCCGTGAGGTCACATCCCCACGCCGTTGCCGAGCCGTCACCTGCATTGAGATCGAGCTCGAATATAACTTTTTTACCTGCCATGAGTGACTTGGCAAGGGCAAGGTCGACGACGATCTCGCCGGACCGGACAAGTTCCGCACGGTTGCTCCCGTCCGAGATCCAGAGCGAGACCGCGTATGGGTCAAACCTTACACCAGAACGCCCGGCAGCGGCAACGACCCGGCCCCAGTTCGGGTCCTGCCCGTATACGGCAGTCTTTACCAGCGGGGATGCGATAACCGTTTTTGCCACTGCAGATGCTGATTCTTCTGATGGTGCACCGGTAACCGTGACCTCCAGTAACTTTGTTGCACCTTCGCCATCGATCGCGATCTGAACAGCAAGGGACCGGCAACACTCTTCAAGTGCTTTCTGGAACTCCTGCAGGTTCACACGGCCCCGTAACCCCGTCGAAGTGCAGAGGGCAATATCGTTGGTACTCTCGTCCCCGTCTACTACCACGCGGTTGAACGTCCGCTTTACCGCAAGTTTTAATGAGGCCTGGAGGTCAATGGCGCTGATATCAGCGTCAGTATAGATAAATGCCAGCATGGTGCCCATATTCGGGGCGATCATCCCGCTGCCCTTGGTAATCCCCCCTACCGAGAACGCCTCACGTTGTACGAGGGCATGCTTCTCAAACAGGTCGGTTGTCATTATCCCCCTCGCGGCCTGTATTTCGGCTGGTGCGCTGCGTTCAAGACGCGGGGCGACCTCCATCACCTGCCGCCTGATCAGGGGAATATCGAGATACCGCCCGATAACACCCGTGCTTGCAACACCCACCTCACTGGCGTCCATACCCAGTTCCCCTGAAGCAATTTCTGCCATTGTCACGGCGTCCTGGTACCCGCGATCCCCGGTATACGCGTTGGCACAACCGCTGTTTGCAATAACTGCCCCGAGTTTCCCTGAAACGATCCGCTCCTGCATCAGGACAACCGGCGGGGCCTTCATAATATTTGAAGTAAAAACTCCCGCTGCGGTCCCTTCCGCGTGGATAAGGGTTAGACCATACTTTCCTTCCTTAACCCCTGCAGCCTTTACTCCTTCAACACCACATATACTCTTCATCCGGACTAATCCTCCACCTGGTTTAACGGTCCGCACCTTCGAAGGTGCTCCCGATACCCTGTACAATATCAGTATGAGTAACGATACCGACCAGTTTCCGGCCATCCAGTACCGGAAGGCGGGCAATTTTTTCTTTATGCATCAGCGCTGCGGCCTGCTCGATGTCCGCCCCGGCATTAATGGTAATTGCCGGGTGACTCATGATGGTACCGACTTTTTCATCCCCAATGTGGGTAAGGGCTTTTTTTGTCTTTTCCCAGTTGATCATCTCACGGACAGGGACTTCGATAATCTCAAGCGGAGACGGGAGCCAGAGGTCATCTGAGATCTGGCCGGTCTCCAGGAGGTTCACAATATCCGTGTCGGTGACCATCCCAACCAGTACCTCGTCATCCATTACTGGCAGTCCACCGATACGGTGTTTTTTCAACAATCCCGCCGCCTGCCGGACTGTGTCATTCACCGATACGACAACCGGGTTTTTTGTCATCACTTCTGAAACTTCCATTCCAAAATCACCTCATGGGAATGCGCCGGCCCCGCGGAGACCATCATTCTCAGCGAAACCGCACATAATATTCATATTCTGTATTGCCTGGCCACTCGCACCCTTGACAAGATTATCAATTGCAGACACCGCCACGACATGTTCACCTTCGCTCTCTACCATGATGTCACAGAAGTTGGATCCTCTCACGGTTGCGAGCATGGGTTTCTGGTACCTGATGAAGAATTCCCCCTTGTAGAAATCACGGTAGTGCTTTTCCACTTCTTCCTGCCCCATCGGTTCTTTGAGGAGGATGTGGGCAGTAGTCAGTATCCCACGCGTTACAGGGACCAGGTGGGGTGTGAAATATACCTTTGCCGTGGAACCAAGGCGGGAGACCTCCATGCGCATCTCGGCCAGGTGACGGTGAGAGGTCCATTTGTAGGGGTTGATATTATCGGCGACATTTGATATTATCGGCGACATTGGGGTAATGCGTCGTTGCCGACGGGTTATCACCCGCACCGCTGACACCGGTCTTTGAGTCGTAAATAATGGTGTGTGCACGTCCGGCTAGGGGCGCCGCGGCCAGTGTTGCACCCGTCGGAAAACACCCGGGGTTGGAAATAAACCGGGCCGGGCCATAACTTTCGCGGTGAAGTTCGGGGATCCCATAAGGACACTCGAAATACGCCGTGTGAGGGACTTCATAGACCCTCTCGTACACATCTTTTGGAAGCCGGTAATCAGCACTCAGGTCGACTATTTTGATCCCACGGTCCAGCAGTGGTGCTGCATAGCTCATCGCCGCGGTGTGGGGCACCGCAAGAAATGCAAAATCTGCATCAACCTCTTCGGCAGAAGGATTTTCAAACCGGAGGTCAATCCCCCCTTTCAGGTGGGGATGTTCTTTCACAACGGGTGTTCCCGCAAGTTTGCGCGAGGTTGCACAGGTGACTTCTGCGGACGAGTGCGTCAGGAGGAGACGGATCAGTTCTCCACCAGTATATCCCGAGGCACCGATAATCGCAACTTTCATACCATAAATATTCTGTTGCAAAAACTTAATGCTTTTTAGGGATCATGGTTGCAATCCTGTTTTAATCAGGGAGTTTTTAAAAATAACGCTTTTAATGGGTGAAAAGAGAGGGCTTTTACTCTTATTTTCATTTATGCGATAACGAACG
>JALOPT010000041.1 GCA_025453715.1 Methanoregulaceae archaeon
CAGGCCCCGGTATGATTTTCCTGTGTGTTTTAACAATGCACATTGACCCGAAATCTGTCTTTATATCCATGGTTGACCTGCTGACATTTCCCAATAGGCTCGTTATAGATCTACTGGTTTTCAGACGTTATTCCTTGTTTCAGGCAAACAACAAAGGACTTTATATTCCCTGCCCTTTCCGTGCAGTTACAAGCCGTACCCATGTATCCCTGTGGTAATGGTCCATTATGTCCTGTTCATCAATGATCATGAGATTGTTTTCAATTAACGCATCCCTGTATTCCGGGGTCATGAACGCCTGATCCTTGGTACATCCCCCATGAAGTTTGTTAACTCCCTGGAATGTCCAGAGTGTATACTCCAGGGCCTGGAACGGGTCATTGGGTAGGCCCCCCGGGGACTGGATATTTACAAAATATCCTCCGTAGTTCAGTGCACTGCTGATTTTAGGGAGCAGTTCAATCGACTTCCCACTCGGGTTTGAGGATGAGATAATCAGGTCATACTCATCACCAAATGAATCCTTAAAAAAATCCCCCTGGATCAGGTATACGTTCCCTGCCCTGAACTTTTCCAGGTAATCTTTTGCCAGGGTGACAACGTGAGGCAGGTCAAACACCCAGGCCTCAATACCCGTGTGCTGCGCTGCTATGGCAATCGCATAGAGGCCATGTCCTCCACCCAGGTCCAGTACCCGCCGGACACCAGCGAATCCTGGCAGACCAATAATTGCCCGGATTACTGCCTGTAACCTCCCTGAAACGGCATTTTCGGCCATTGCAGGAAGTGAGTATTCACGAAAAAAAACTTCTTTGTTGTACTGAAACGGCCCATTATGGATGATTTCGGCAAGAGGAGTCCAGAGGTCCTGCCCCATCCGTGATAGCTGTCTGATATAATGGACCTGTGAATAAGGTGAACTACTGGTCAGGTATGTTGAAGCTATTTTTGTATCCGCGTATTTATCGTTATTATAACCAAGCAGGCCTGCCGTTACAAGGGCCTCACAAATCAGTTCACACATTTCCTTATCCGAAGAAATGCGGGAAGCAAGTTCCCCGGCCGTGACAGGAATTGTACAGACGTCAAAAATCCCCAGGCTGACTGCTGCACTGATGAGAGAAAATTCCCGAAAACCTTTTAGTGCAGCATCTAATTTTCCAAACAGCAGTTGAGGGTCAACCTCCGGATCCCTGATGAAGAATAACCGGTTTTCATCCATACGTTTCTACCTGGATGGTGAGTTGTACCGGATTGGTTAAAAGTATCATGTTTCCCTGTTCGGTCGCTTTGATCCGGAGCAAGCATAATTACAGGAATTGGCACACATCTGCCTCTTTCAATCGTAACTTTTGGTTTTTCTATTCATGCCGCCACCAAAAAACCCGGGCTGTTACCGGCATCGAATTAATGCCGGCAACCGAACACTTACCAACCTATAATATACTCGGATTGAGAATTTTTAATGAAGATGTCTGGCCTGCATTCCCCGAATTACTTTAAAGGTGTCATGAAGTCAATGGGGGTCGTCTTCGGGGATATTGGTACCAGCCCTATCTATACGCTTACGGTTATTTTTTTACTTGTCCAGCCTACTATCCAGAACCTGATCGGCATTGTTTCACTCATCATCTGGACAATGACCATTCTCGTAACGATCCAGTATGCATGGCTTGCAATGCAACTCGGAAGAAAAGGTGAAGGAGGCACGATCATGTTAAAAGAGATCCTGCTCCCATTGCTAAAATCCGGCAGGGCAATAGCATTCTTTTCACTTCTCGCAATTATCGGGGTGTCGCTCCTTATTGGCGATGCCGTAATCACCCCGGCAATCAGCATTCTTTCAGCTGTTGAGGGCCTGAGGCTGATACCGGGGAATGAGGGGATGAACCAGGGTATTCTTGTTATTATCGCAGCACTCATTGCGATAGTACTCTTCTCATTTCAGAAGAAAGGTACGGAAAAAGTCGCCTGGGCATTCGGGCCAATAATGGTTGTCTGGTTTGCAGTCCTGGCAGGAATGGGTTTCCTCTATATCCTTCAGGCACCCCAGATAATCCAGGCTATAAATCCCCTGAATGGGTTGCACTTTATGATATCGAACGGTATTACAGCGTTTTTTATCCTCTCCCAGGTATTACTCTGTGCAACGGGTGGTGAAGCACTCTTTGCTGACATGGGACAACTCGGGAGAGACCCGATCATTAAAGCTTGGGTGGTTGTTTTTGGTGCTCTGGTCCTGAATTATCTTGGGCAGGGCGCATATCTCCTCCAGCACCCCGAGGCAAAAAATATCCTGTTCGAGATGGCGTATAATACAGCACCACTGCTCTACATCCCGTTCCTATTGCTTGCTGTTACCGCGACGGTTATCGCATCCCAGGCTGTTATTTCGGGAATATTCTCAATTGTATACCAGGGTATAACGACACGCATCATCCCACTCTTAAAAATTGATTATACTTCCGCTGAACTCAGGTCACAAATCTATATAGACTCTGTGAACTGGTTTATGCTGCTTGCAGTGCTGTATATATTGTTCCAGTTTGAATATTCAGAGCGACTCGCTGCAGCCTATGGACTTGCCGTGATGGGGACAATGACGTTAACCGGGATTATGATCACCGCGATTTTCCTGGTTAAGCGGCAGTATATCAGGACTGCAATTGCATTTTGTGTCCTTCTGGTAGACCTGGTATTCCTGTTTTCGACAACCTTCAAGATACCAAACGGCGGTTACTGGTCGTTAATAATAGCGGCGATACCGTTCACCCTGATCATGATCTATATCTATGGTCAGAAGCGTCTGTTTGCAGCAATGAACCCGATGGACTTACCGGAGTTCCGTGAGCGGTACATCCATGTCTACACCCATGTAAAAAAGATCAAGGGAACGGCACTATTTTTTGCCCGGGATATCCAGAAGATCCCGAGCTATATCTCACATACTATTTTCAATAATAATATCCTGTACGAGGACAATATCATCATTAGTCTTCACCAGCTGGATAATCCGTTCGGAGTGACCTGGAATTTTGAGGAAGACCTGGAGACCGGGCTCCGGGTTTTCAGGATTGATTATGGTTACATGGAGATTATCAATATGACAAAAATTCTCCGTGATGCCGAAATCAGGGAGAAAACTATATTTTACGGGCTTGAGGAGATAGTCACGGATAATCTAGTCTGGAAAATATTTTCCGCGATCAAACGCCTATCCCCCTCATTTGTACAGTTCTATAAACTCCCCTCTCATAAGATACACGGAGTGGTAACCCGTATCGAGATGTAAGCTTTACATTTTCCGGAGGGTAATTCAGGGATGGACAAATCGCAGGCACGATGGATTTGGATATCAGTAGCGTTCTCTACCGTAGTACTGCTCATAGTCCTTGCCACAACGTTCGACACGAATACGCTTCTGACCATCCTCAAGCTCAATATCACGTTCCTTTTACTTGCTCTCCTGTTACGGGTTGCCTCCCTCCTGTTCTGGGCGCTGCGTATCAGGACAATGTCTGGGTCCCTCGGCTACAAGGTAAAATTTAAGCACTGTTTCAACCTTGTTGTCGCAAATCTCCTTGCCGGGGCCATTACTCCGGGACAGGCAGGAGGTGAACCTGTCAGGATCCACGAATTATACCGGGCTGATGTCAAAATCGGAGATGCCACAGCGGTAGTCCTGATGGAGCGGGTTCTTGACGGTGTTGTCCTTGTCATCATGGGAGTTTTTGCGATGATCCTGCTCGAAAGCATCTGGAGAGGTTTAAATGTCGCCCTGATTATCGGCATGTTCTTTGGGCTTGCAGTGATGATCGGGTTGATCGTCATCCTCTTTTATTCAGCTAGGAGACCTGACCGTGTCAAGGTGTTGCTGAACAAGTTAATCAACTGGGCAGGCACCCGCTGGAAGGGAAAGACAATGCAGAAGATCACGAGGTATGCAGATGTTGAAATGGACAATTTCTTTGCAAGCCTGCGCCGTTTTACAACAAGTGGCAGGAAAGGCCTTTTCTATGGCACCGTCTTTACCACGCTGTTCTGGGCATCCGAGTTTTTTATTGCTTCGCTTCTCCTGCTCTCACTTGGACAACCCCCTTTTGTTGCAGAGTCCTACCTTTTCCAGTTGATTATCGCGATTGTGATGATGATCCCATTGACACCAGGCTCATCAGGAATAGCTGAACTATCGGCAACTTCACTCTATGCCTTGATCGTGCCAGCATCAGTGCTTGGACTATTCGTTCTTCTATGGCGGTTGCTCCTCTTCTATTTCAATATCGTTGTCGGCCTTATGGCGAGCCTCAATATTTTCCGGCGGGAACTTCGTATAAAAGATGAAAAAGATTCCATTTCAACTGATCTCCAGACCAGGGATATTCCTGAAGAGTAGAGGATATTTTCCTGGTTCCTGCCGGTTTAAATGAATGCTAACAGGAGGGGCCATACTTCAGGGTATGAATTGAAATGGGTATCCGGCCATTTTAACTGTTCTGAAAAAGTTAAAAAAATTATAAGGTCGTGACAGGTTGTTTTTCGAATGCATCTTAATCCTATCAGAGATCCGGCATTTTACTGGCCATGTAATACGCATGGGCCGCGAGAATGAAATAAACCGGGTAATTGAGGCCATATGTGGTGAATTCACCGTTAGATGTAAACATCAGTGTCGTGGCATATACGTCAATCTGGAAAATGATAATCCCCCACCATTTCCCAAGGTAGAAATACCCCATTCCGGGGAGTACAAAATTCAGGAACCCGGCAATGAAAGGGTTCTTCCGCAGACGTGGCCTCAGTGAGAGGCCACGCGGGAGGTATGCAAGTGACAGGCCGACTCGCGGGGCCGCCTTCACGGCATTCCAGCGGACGTTATCACTTGCATCGCTGAGTGATCGATATATCACAGGGATGGCCTTTTCTGACCCGATAGCTCCAAGTGCCCGTATTGCCTTCTCCCGGATTTCGCTGTCATGATCTGTCAGGGCAACACTGAGTGGTTCTACTGCAGCTCCTCCAATAGCCACCATTTCCTTCCATTCCTGCTTTCCAAGGTGAAGGTAGGCATGAAGGGTATCTGAATCAGGCTGCCAATGGAATTTGTCCAGTGCGACAGCCGCCCCGTACCTGACAAAACGGTCGCTGTCTTTTAACCTTTCTACAAGCGAAGGTATTGCCCGGCCATCACCTATCTCTCCTAGCGCTAGTGCTGCCTCCCACCGAACCTCGTTATCAGGATCGTGAAGGGCTTGCATCAGGGGTTCTACTGCTTCACGTGACTTAATCTCGCCCAGGGCTTCCGTGACCCCCAGCCTGACATGTTTATTCCTTGATTGTAATGCAATAAGCAGGTGGTTCGTACCTTCCTGCCCCATTTCACCAAGAGCTTCGGCAGCTTTCCATTGTATATCGAGATCTTTATACATCAGGGCATTGATGAGACCGTGAATGTCTTTCTGCTGCTTCAGCTGTGTTATATCGGGTGGATCTGGGTGGAATATGTCGAATATTTTCAAATAAACCACTCCATGCCTGTAAAACTATAACTAAACGAGCCATCCCTGCATATAGGTCCATTTAGTAAATAGCTTGAAAATGGAGGATATTTTTCTTTTAGAAGGGGCAGGCAGGTCATTGTCACTGTATCACAAGTCCGGAATTTTTTTTGCAAGATACCATGCATGCAGGGCGAACAGTATCGAGTACGGTACAGACATCAGGGGTATCACCAGCAGTGGGAGCGCGCTTCCAGTTACGGCAATTGTCATCAGATTTATAGTGATAAAGACCTGGAATAAGAGAAACCCAAACCAGTACCCGAGATAGTTATACCCGATACCAAGGAACATCAGGTTCAGAAGAGCCGCAATATAGGGGCTTGGCTTTGTTCTTGGGCGCCGGGAGAGTCCCATGGGGAGCATAGTCAATGGAATGCCGCATTTCGAAAAGGTGAGGGCTGCATGTTTCCGTACAAGCGGGTCCGGGTCACTCAGTGTGATCCTGCATGCAGCCTTCGCAAAAGGGGTATGAAGTGCTCCAAGGGAATCTATTGCTGCAGCCCGTACTCTTGCGTCCCTGTCCAGAAGTGCCCAGAGTAATGGTTCGTTGGCGGGCTCACCGAGCGGTGGTATGTTCTCCCATTCCTGTTTTGCGATAAAGTAATATGCCTGCATAGGAATATCCGGAGGCTCCCAACCGAGCATAGTAAGTGCGGTTGCCGCCCCGAACCTGACATATTTATCCGGGTCCCTAAGTGCGATGACAAGCATATAAATGGCTGATTTATCCCCTATTGATGCGAGTGAACAGGCGGCTGCCAACCGGACTTCGTTAACCGGGTCTTTCCGGATCAGGTCCACAAGCGGGGTAACAGCCTGCATGGACTTCATAGCGCCGAGGGTTTCAACAACACCGATTCTTACAGCCATATTTCTGTGTTTTAGTGAGTTAAGAAGCACAGGGACGGCTGGTTCACCAATTTCTGCCAGTCTTCCAGCGGACTTAATCTGGATATCCTGGTCCGGATAGCCAAGAAGACTGATAAGTTCCCCTGAATTTTCACTCTTGAGTATACGCCGGACCTCAATATTGCCTGGCCAGAATAATTTTTTCTGAAATTTAAGATACCACCCGGGATGTTCCTGCTGGTTTGTGATCAGGTTGTTTTCCGCCTCCTTGCGTTATATGCCGGGTATTTAATTGAGTTTATCATCATTCAACGGCTGTGTTTCCATACCATAGTCCAGGATCGCCAGTCGGAATCCAGAATGGTACTTCAAACATTCTGGCGAATCCGGGCGAGTAATTCCGGATTGGGGGTAGTTAAATGGTTCTATCAAAAACATATAAACGTTTGCGGCATAAACCCTCCCGTAAAATCTCATTGTATCAAAAACACGAATGCTCTTGTTGGATTCCCACTAATTTTATCGTGATTTCCAAGGTATTCTGGAGGTAGCCGGTGCCTTCAAAATATGCTCCGTGAATTACCTGACCCGTTGCAATCGATACAGTGAAAATAAAAGGACGGAAAATACTTGTTATAAAAAATTATTGAGAATTTCGGATAAAAAAGGGTCTTTTTTTTTATTATCGTTCTTCACCCAACATCTTGACTAATAATGCCTTCTGGGCGTGCAAACGGTTTTCTGCTTCATCCCAGACCACGCTCTGCGGCCCCTCAATTACCTCATCTGTTATTTCATGACCACGGTGCGCGGGAAGGCAGTGCATGACTATTGCATCGGGTGATGCGTGCCTTAATAATTTACTATCGACAGTATAACCCTGGAATGCCTTGATCCGGACGTCATATCGTGCCTCTTCACCCATTGAAACCCAGGTATCGGTGACGACGACATCGGCATCCCTGACTGCCTCAACAGGGTCGTTCATAACATCAACCCGTCCACCAAGGCCAGTGGCCCTATCCACTACCTCTTCTTTCGGTAAAAAACCTGCAGGACTTGCAATATTCACGATCATGCCAGTAATTGCAGATGACAACACAAGCGAGTTGCATACGTTATTTCCATCACCTACCCATGCAACCTTTACATCAATTGTGGATCCAAAATGTTCCCAGATTGTGAGGATATCGGCCAGCAGCTGGCAGGGGTGTTCCCTGTCTGATAATCCGTTAATGACCGGGACTGTTGAATACCTGGCAAAATCTGCAATTGTCTGGTGTTTATACGCCCTGATCATCAACCCGGAGACATACCGTGAGGCCACCCGTGCAGTATCGCGGATCTCTTCTCCACGTCCAATCTGGAGATCCTGTGAATTAAGGTAGAGGGCATGTCCACCAAGATCGTGCATCCCGACTTCGAAGGAAAGCCTTGTCCTCGTGGAAGGTTTTTCAAAGATCATCGCAAGTGCTTTTCGCTTCAGAAGTTCATGAGGAGTCCCCGTGCTTTTCATTTTCTTGAGATGTTTCGCTTCAGCGAGGATCTTCTGTAATTCCTCTTCAGAAATATCAAGAAGCGAGAGAAGGTCTTTTTTCATCGTATCTCCTTCATATGTTCAATTCTCTTCTGCAGCAGAGATTCCGTGCCGATATCACGCCTGTGACTGACATCTCCGCTAACCGATGATGCAGCCGATTCTGCAATTTTTTCTGCTTCAGCAAGCGTGTCTGCCCGTCCGACAAATGCCAGGCTCCGGGAAGACTGGGTCAGTAGTTCCCCGTTCGTTAGTTCCACATTGGCATAAAATAGCAATGCATCGCCATAATCCCCGAATGTCAGGGGCCTGCCTGTACGCGGGGTATCAGGGTAACCTTCCGGTACAAGGTACTTACAGACAGTCGCTTCACGGGAAAATTTCACCGATCCCTGGGAAAGGGTCCCTTCCGTAATCCTGACCATGATTTCAGCCATATCTGATTCAAGGAGTGACAGGACATTCATTGCTTCCGGGTCTCCAAACCTGGCATTGAACTCAATCACCATCGGACCGTTTGCCGTATTCATGAACTGGCCATATAATATTCCCCTGTATGGCTGCCCGATTTTCGCCATTACTGCTACCACGTCTTTCATGATGCGAAGAGCTTTTTCCCGGTCCGAGTGGGTAACGAATGGTAAGGTGTGGTCCGGCATACTATACGAGCCCATACCCCCGGTATTCGGACCCTGGTCTCCCTCGAATGCCCTTTTATGGTCCTGGACGAGAGGCATGGGTATCAGGTGTGTGCCATCGACAAATGCCTGCAGGGTAAACTCTTCTCCAACGAGCCTTTCCTCAACAACCAGGTGGCCATCCAGTTGTTTTGCATAATCGATTGCACCATTCCGGTCTACGTGTTCTCCCATGATGCGGACGCCCTTGCCCCCGGTCAGGCCGATCGGTTTAATTGCGAGGTCTCCTGGATATTGTGAAATAAAAGAGATGGCATCTTCCCTGTCCTGGAAAACACGATACTTCGGGCACCCTGCCACACCATGACGGTCCATCATTATCCTGCAGAACCCTTTATCGGTCTCCAGGCGGGCAGCTTCCCGTGTCGGGCCGACACATGCTATCTGCCGGGCCTCAAGTTCATCGGCGATTCCCGCCTGCAGGGGCGATTCAGGACCGACAATGGCACATTGCACCCCAATATCTGATGCAAATTCTGCAATCCTTTTGACATTTGTTTCTTTCTCGACAAGGACCCGTTTTGAAACAGACCAGATACCCGGGTTTTTCTTCGCCATTACTGAAAATAGCTCTACTTCGTTGTTTCGGGAGAGAACGCTTGCTATTGCATGCTCCCTTCCCCCTCCCCCTACAACCAGGATCTTCATTGTCATGTATCAGACCTACCGTCCATATTAACTGGTTACTTCCTTGTTATCTCGCTTGCTTTAACAAGTGCGTGAAGTGTCACGTTATTCCTTGCAAGTGCTGCGCTTGCGCCCTGTTCACGGTCGACCACGGTAACAGCTACGTTGATACTTGCACCGGCTTCGCGGAGTGCTTTAATTCCATACAACGCCGATCCACCGGACGTCGTAACATCTTCAACAAGGATGACATTTTTCCCTTTTACATCCCCAATAAGACGGCCACTTTTTCCATGGTCTTTTTCCGCACTCCGGATTATTGCATATGGGCGGTTACCTGCCAGAGATACGCCCACAGCGAGAGGGACCCCCCCGACAGCGACCCCTGCGACGACATCTGACGGGAACCTTACTGCTATTTCCCCGCATACAAGTCCGAGCAGGGCCGGATCTGTCATTGCAGACTTGACATCCAGGTAATAAGAGCTTGTTGCACCTGATGCAAGAACGAAATGACCATATTCAATCGCACCATGGCTGATAAGCGCATCAGCGATCTGGTTTACCATAATATTCCCCGGCTATTTACAGAATTCCACATAGGTATCACCATGGTACTTCCTTTACTCCTGCCAGGTACCCGATGATGTTAGTCGCCCGGTGAAGCAGGGGGGTAATAATCAGAATTATTATCACTATTGGTACGCTCATAACGGAGAAAAACCATTGCGGGTCAAACAGGGCAGTCAGCAGGAAGGCCCCTGCGACCAGGTCATACTGGTCCGCAACAGGCCATGGGTCCCCAGAATTTTTTCCAAGACGGCGTTTGAAAAAACTCTTCCCAAGATCTCCCAGCAGTGCCCCGGTTGCAAGCAGGAAGACTGACAGCACCGTGTGCACCGGTAAAAAATCCCATTGGTAATATGATTGAAGGAAAATCTGGATTATCCCTACAATGACACCGCATGCAATCCCGAGAATCAGCCCTCTCCAGGTTTTTCCGCTCCCGAAGAGTCTCCTTCCATCGCTAAAATTTCTTCCTCCGTCAATGGGTGCGCCCCCCCCGAAAGCAGCTGCGGAAGAGTTGGGGATATACGCCGGCAGCATAATCCAAAGAGCGGATACCAATGCTATTATTATTGTTTCAATACTAATAATTGGAGCACCCCAATACCTAAAATAAAGAGCAGGTATAAACATTAAGGTATCTAAGGGAGAAATTCCTCTAAGGATGCGTCGGTTGGAGTAATATGCTTATTAAAAAGACGAAGAGCCTGTGCCCTGTTTGCAATACCGTAATTGATGCGGAAATTGTAGAGGAAGATGGCGGGGTATGGATACGCCGTTCATGTCATGAACATGGATCATTCCATGATCTCTACTGGTCTGACGTGGAAATGTACCGCAGGTTCGAAAAATATGAGAATATCGGGTCTGGTGTTGATAATCCACAGCGGGAAGGTTCCCAGGAGACATGCCCTGCCCAGTGCGGACTTTGCAGCAACCACAAGTCTGCGACTCTTCTCGCGAATATCGACCTGACAAATCGTTGTAATTTAAACTGCGACTTCTGCTTCGCCAATGCCCGTGCCTGTGGATATGTTTACGAGCCCACGTTTGATCAGGTTATTGACATGCTCAAACTGCTAAGGGCTGAAAAACCCGTCCCTGCTCCTGCCGTGCAGTTCTCGGGTGGCGAACCGACCATGCGTGATGATTTGCCGGAAATTATCCGAAAGGCGAAAGAACTCGGGTTCCCACAAGTGCAGGTGGCCTCGAATGGAATAAAACTGGCAAAAGATATTGACTATGTACAGAAACTAAAAGATGCAGGACTTTCTACCGTTTATCTCCATTTTGATGGTGTCACACGGGATACCGGGATACCAATCCAAACCTCGCAATAGACGAAAAAGCAGTTGCAAACTGCATGAAAGTCGGCCTTGGCATCGTGCTGGTCCCTACAATAATCCGTGGCCGGAACGACCACCAGATCGGGGATATCATCCGGTATGCTGCGGACCATATATCCGTCATCCGCGGTGTAAATTTCCAGCCGATTGCATTCACCGGGGCAGCAAGCGAGGATGACATTAAACGCGAGAGGATCACGGTACCTGACATATCAGCAGCCGTTGAGGAGCAGACTGGTGGTGTCGTCAGGAAATCAGACTTTTACCCGATCCCCTGCGTGTTACCGATATCAGAACTTGTTGAAGCATATGGGGGAAAACCCCAGATACGTTTTACTGCCCACCAGCACTGCGGGGCTGCAACCTATGTATTTGTAACTGATGACGGCCTTGTCCCTATCAACCGTATGATTGACGTAGACAAATTCTTTGAATCTGTCGAAGCAATGTCTGAAAAACTGAAAAAAGGAGGGTCCCTGACTAAGTACAAGACCCTTATTGAAGGTGTGAAGGCGCTTCATGACTCAGTGAAGCAGGGTGAACAGGGAAGTGCAATCGATTTCTGGAAACTTCTCGGCAAGGCACTTTTATTGCAGAATTTTGATGCCCTGAGAGAGTTCCACTGGAATGCACTTTTTATTGGCACGATGCACTTCATGGACCGGTATAATTATGACATCTGCCGTGTCCAGAGGTGCTGTATTCACTATGCGACACCAGACGGGACCCTCATACCATTCTGCACATACAATTCCGGCCCTGTCTACCGGGAACAGGTATGGCAGCGGTGGAAGAAATCTGCTGAATAACTAACCTGGCAGTTACCCGTGAATAACGGGAAATAGTAACCATTTTTTCCTGCAAAACAGACCCTGCACCTGCTGACATTTCCATTTTCTTTCAATCAATAAAATGATGGTTTAGTTGAAGTATAACCGGAAACAATTGGGACTCACGGAAAATGAGAGTGGGCCCGGAATCCTGATATCGGTGACCCTGATAGAAAAGCTGGAGTTGTATATCGGTATTTTTCAGAAGTTGGACAAAT
>JALOPT010000197.1 GCA_025453715.1 Methanoregulaceae archaeon
GCATGAATAATCGAGGTCCTGATCCCTCTCAGAGCTGCTCGTATCCGAAGGTCTGCATGGGTAGTGGAGACCATGGGGTCTCCGGCGCAGAGAAATACCACCTGTTCATGTTCAGCTTTTGCCAGGATATTTTCCGGATGGATTTCAACGTCTTTTCGGCCCAGCAGGTGCACCGGTTTTCCATAATGTGCCTGGAGTTCTTTATCCGATGTCCCCATGAGCCGTGACGTGTACGTCTCGAGGAATACATGGTCTGCATGCCGGATAGCCGTAAGCCCTTTTTCAGAAACATCCGTCTTATCATAGAGTCCGAGGCCAATAAATGTCAGCATGGTATTCCTCCGGTGTTTCGCTCCATAGTCGAGTGGACACGTGTCTCCTTTCCTGATACCTGAAACATTTCACGGGAGTCAGCTCTTTTTTACTCCTGATCTGTCTTTCCCTGTATCGCTTGATCATTTCATGATAAGGTTAATAACCGCTCCTATCAGCAACCCCAGAAATACCGTGTATGCCGATATCAGCGCGGTGATCCGTGCCCCGAGCTGCCGGTATAATACCGCAATCGTTGAAGTACAGGGTACAAAGAGCACACTCACGATGGCAAAGGAGTAGAGCTGGACAGATGTCATTACCGAACCAAGGTCCGCGGTGCCAGCAAGGACTGCAAGGGTCTCAAAAGCGAGTTCCTTCCTGAAGATGCCGAATAACAATGCCGTGGATGCATAGGCAGGCAATCCAAGGAGGGTTATGGTTATGGGAGCGACCAGCTGCTGGAACAGATCGGTCAGTCCGTAATGCTGTAACAGTCCGAGCGCTATGCTGGTAATGATCAGCAGCGGCATTGCGATAAACAGGAACTCTTTAATCCGGAGCCATGATTTTGCGATTACCAGCCGCACCTGTGGGCGGCGGATTTCAGACATTTCGACGATCATACCAAACTGCTCACCGGGGGTTATGCGGGTGAGTATGATGGCTGTGAAAATAATCAGGATGAACACGATAAGGTATATGGAAAATGCCCAGAAAATCCCGACAAAGGCAGCGACGATACCTGCAATCACAACCGTTCTTGCCGAACAGGGGACCATACTGATGAGAAATGCTGCTATTGTCTGTTCCCGTCGTGTCTTTAGGATCCGGAGGCTCATCACCGCAGGCACGGTGCATCCAAAGCCTATCACCATGGGGATGATTGCCTCACCATGCAGTCCGAGCCGGTGCATGGCACGGTCAGCAAGGAACGCAGCACGCGTCATGTATCCCGTATCTTCAAGCAACGAGAGTCCCAGGTAAAACGTGAAGATAAACGGGAATGCAATACCAAAACCCGCCTGCAGGGCTATCAGCATCGAAAAACCAATCCTGTCCCAGAGGGGCGGCAAAGCCATGGCAGTAAACGGTGCAATAACGAGCCGGGTAAATGACTCAACGATTATCCCTTCCATCCAGGAGCCGATAACAAAGACTGAGAGGAGCAAAAAAAAGAGGATGGCAATCAGGATAGGGACTCCTGGAAATACCCTGGTGAGGAGACTATCAAGGTCATAGGTATGTTTCCGCTCACCATGGCTTACTGCTGCTGCAGCTACCTTCCGGGCAAAGTTATGCCGGTTCGTGGCAATGATCTGCCGGACTGACATCCGGTGGCGCAGTTCAATCTCATGCGCGATGGCTCCTGCCGAGTCAAGGAGCATACGGTCTTCGGTAATCCCCTGCAGGGCAAGCAGGCCATTGGGCCGTGAAGTTCCCAGTGTTTTTTCAAGACTGTTCAGGGCTGCTTCGATATGGTGGTCATAGGGTACTTTCAGGTTTGCTGCTTTTGCCAATCCCAGGGCAAGGGGCAGGATGCGGTCGATATCCCTGCCTTCTGATGCAGCGGTCAGAAGAACAGGAGTACCGAGCAGTACAGAGAGCTTGTCACTGTCTACGATGAGCCCCTGCCGTTCAGCCTCGTCAATCTTATTGACGACAACGATGAGACGGGGGGAAAATTCTGTGACCTGGTTGAAAAGATACAGGTTGCGTTCAAGTTTTGTTGCGTCAAGGACTGCGACAATGATATCTGCCTTTGCTTCTTCGAGGAATTTCCGCACCAGGACTTCTTCTTCAGAACTCCCGTCCAGGGAATAAATTCCGGGCAGATCGATGATTTCGATCTTCTCTTTTTTATAACAGACATTGCCGCATTCCAGGCAGACGGAGGATCCCGGATAGCGGTTTACCTCGATACCCAGCCCGGTCAGCTGGTTGAAGATGAGGGATTTGCCCGCGCCCGGATTGCCCAGGAGCGCTATTTTCATGGTGAGCGCTCCACACCTATTTCGGACGCGACTTCAGGACTCAATGCGACATCGCAGCCTTTTACCTGCACAACAAGAGCACCATTGGATAATTTTCGTTTTATGGACACATGCTCTCCGGGAACCATTCCAAGATCCAGGATACGTTTGGCGCACGCCCTGCCATGGATACAATGAATAGTGACACCTTCCCCCTCCCTGCAATCAGAGATGCTGGGATATTGGCAGATTTTTTCGTCTACACTGCATTGCAAGGGGATTTCCTTTCTCCGCTGTCTGCCTCTCCCGCGGTGGCCCCGCCCCTCTTTTTTCCCGATTAATTCACCTAACCGGTCAATAGTATCATCAGATATTGCGTGTTCGAGCGTGCACGCTTCTTCTGAAGCAGAGCTGGAATCCATTCCAAGGATCTCTGATAAGAAGCACTGGAGTGTCTCATGTTTTTTTATCACACGCCTTCCGGTCTGCTGACCCTGTCCTGTCAGCGTTATAAATCCCCCGGTCAAACGGGAAACATCCCCCAGGGAGATGAGGCTGTCAAGATCCGAACGCACAACGGGTTCTGGTTTTCCCAGTGCTGCCGCAAGTTCTTCAGTCAGCGGGGGATGAGAATATTTCTCTATGAAATTCTGGATGGCTTCCAGGTAATCTTCCCGCAAGGACAGTTGCATGATGGTACTCTTTTAGTACTTGGTACTCCAGACAATTTTATTGATTTGGGTATACATTCAAAGAAACTGAGATAATGTGCATTCCTTAAGCTATAAACAAATGAAAAGATAAAAAATATAAAAATAATTTAAGGGTGTTTTGGGGTACTGATGATTTACTGGCTGTATGAATACCTGCTCAAACGGCAGATTACCGAGTTGCCGAATCATGTATGTTTTATGATCAGCGGGCAGGACATTGTGGATGCACCGGGTAATCCGGCGCTCATCACAGCGTG
>JALOPT010000198.1 GCA_025453715.1 Methanoregulaceae archaeon
TTCCAAAAAGATACCCTTCTGTCAGACCTCTGTTGAAGACACGTGAGAGATCCTGTACAGCATCCTTTGACGCGACAGATCTGCCTTCCTGGAACGCGTCCAGTGCTTTTCGGTACGTACTGACAACCATTGCAACATATTCCGCAGATTTCATCCGGCCTTCAATTTTTAAGGAGATTATGGGGGATTTTACCAGCCGGGAAAGGTGTTCATACGTGCACAGATCTTTTGGAGAAAGCGGGTAGCGGTCGGTCGAGGGCAGTTCCCGAATCACTGAAGGCCTGCCATAGTCATCGGTATCTGCAGTTATCACCGAGTACGGTTTGCGGCACGGCTGGGCACACATGCCGCGGTTCCCGCTCCTTCCTCCGATCACCGAAGAAAGGAGACACTGCCCTGAATAGCAATAGCAGAGTGCCCCATGAGCAAATACTTCAAGGCCGATTTCGGATTCTGCAGTCATCAGATAAATTTCCTCAATTTCTTCAATGGTCAGCTCCCGGGCCAGCACAACGCGGGAAAAACCCTGCCGGGCTGCCCACTCCACTCCGGCAGTGGAATGGATAGTCATCTGGGTTGAAGCGTGCAGAGGCAACAGAGGAACAATGTGTCGTGCGAGGGCTGCTATTCCGGTATCCTGGAGGAGGACTGCGTCAGTTCCTATCGAATACAGCCAGAGGAGATATTCCAGCACGTCATCCAGTTCCCGGTCGTGGATGAGCGTGTTGATGGTTACATAGACCCGGACATCCCTGCGATGGGCAAAGTCAATTGCATCCTTCAGCTCATCATCAGTAAAATTTCTGGCAAATTTACGGGCACCAAATCTTTTCCCGCTCAGATAGACGGCATCGGCTCCAGCTGCCACCGCTGCACGGAACGCTTCGGGAGAACCTGCGGGTGCAAGCAGTTCAGGAAGGCGCCTTTTTTTTGGGATTTCTGGATGGTGCTGCATACTCCCTCTCATATCTGGATACCCATAATTTTGAAAAATCCCAATGTCGCAAGAATCGTTACTACCGAGATGCCGATATATCCTCCCATAATCAACAAAACTGACGTGTCTTTGGGCCACCCCATCACCCAAGAGACCGGGGGACAGACATAAAATCCCAGCGTGATGACGCATGGTACCAGGCCGTAGATCCCATACTTTTTCAAAAAAACTGAACGACCGGCCCGTTCAGAAGACTTTGCCAAAAACCCTGAGACTCTCTCATAATTCCTGCCCAGCAGGTCAAAGATATCAAAGAGGGTGAGAGTAACACCAAGCGCTATGTTCGTGACCGCATACAGGACATATAAGGGGGGCAAGCCCATGCCAATCCCGGCTGCAGCTGCACCATATTCGATGACAAACGTACTGGCGATTAACGCAAGCACGGAAGGCATTGGGATGTTGAAGAGAAGTGCAGGGGCAACAGGCAGAACAACGGCAATGAAGAAACCCCTCGCTATTGTCATAGTCAGGTCACGCATACAGCAGGAGACAGATGCACTCGTCATTCTGGTAAAAGGATCTTCGTTTAAAAAGGATAAACAGGTATCTGCCGGTAAAATGGATTCCCTGTCAGCATCCGCACGCTGCAGCAGGTTTCTCACCAGCCTATACATAAGAGGGGTGCAGCTTTTTTTATCCCGCACACTAACAGACTGGTACCATGAAGATTGTTGCTGCGCTCACGGACCCAGCCCAAGCCGCCATTGCGCAGGAGCAGGGCGCTGATATCGTTGAACTCCGGCTTGACCTGATGACCGGGGATCCTGTGAGCCTCGTGCAAACATGTAAAGAGGGATGTTCACTGCCAATAATTGCTACAATCCGTTCTGCACAGGAAGGTGGCCAGTTTTTCGGAGATGCATCGTCTTGGTATGAGAAAATCGAGCCGGTCGTCCCGCTTGTCAAATATATTGATATAGAACAGCGGTTTTCTTCATCTTCACCGCGGGTCAGGGAAGCCGGAAAGATGATTATTGCTTCGCATCATGCCGGGAATATGATCTCTCTTCATGACCTGTTTATGCTGGAGAGGGAACTCAGGACGTATGGCGACATCGTAAAGATCATTGTCACTCCTGGTGATGAGGAAGATATCATCGATTTAATCTCTTTTACCCATACCATACAAAAACATCTCTGCACCGGTGTGATGGGAACGCGGTTCCGGTATGCCAGGGCCTTCCTTCCGTTTTTTGGCTCACACCTTGTGTATTGTAATGTCGGAACACCCACCGCCGACGGGCAGTACTCCATAACGGAGTTTGGAAGGCTCATGGAACTGCTGAAAGGAGGCCCCGCCCCGGTCTCCTGACCCTGAAATGATAACGAATAAGAACCATGATCGTTTTTAGTTTTTTTTAAAGAGGCGATACCAGCCAGAAATAATGTCATCGGATGATACACAATGAATGACCGGGTTCCTGAAGAGCAAGAGAAAAACATTGTTTCCTGGGTAACTCCTGAATGGCTGGCTGATCATCTGGATGAGCCCGGACTGACGATTATCGACTGCCGTAAGGAGAGCCATGCCTATATCCATGAACATATCCCTGGCGCTGTTTACGTGCATGAAGCCATGCTGCGTATGCACATCGGGCGATCTCCACTCCAATGGATCCCGGCAGAAGCCGCTCAGGTGCTTTTTGCAAACCTTGGGATTGAACAGGACAAACCTGTTGTGGTTTATTCAGAATGCACCATCCCAAACGTCTCTTCGGCTACTATGAGTGACGGACTGGAACAGGCACTTGTTGCATATACCCTGGCGCGGTTCGGCTGTCGTAACGTAATGCTTCTTGACGGGGGTCTTGCCGGATGGCGATCAGGTCGCTACCCTGTTACCGATTCACCCGGGATTACACGTGCTTCTGCCTTCACCGTTGATGTACAGGTCGATTTTCTTATCGGGTACGATGAATGCAAAAAAATAAAAGACAATGACGGTATCATTCTCCTTGACACCCGACCGCAAAACCTGTACGAAGGGCAGGGGCCGTGGTCCAGGCCCGGGCATATCCCCGGGGCGGTCAACCTGCCGGTTACGTGGTTACTGACTGATCACAACCCCACGCTGCTGAAACCAGACAAGGAGATACGCAGGATCCTTGCCTCGAGCGGTATTACTCCTGAAAAAACCGTTATCTGCTCCTGCGGGACGGGGAGGTTGGCAACGGCTGTCTTTCTCATCCTCAAATATTTCCTAATTTACCCTGACGTGCTGATGTACGAAGCGGGATTCACC
>JALOPT010000042.1 GCA_025453715.1 Methanoregulaceae archaeon
GTTCCTTACTGAAGTAAACTGGGGCCCGCTTGATTACCTGGTCGTCGATCTGCCACCCGGGACCGGAGACGAGGCACTGAGTATCGCGCAACTGGCCCCGAACCTGCGTGGTGCGGTCATCGTCACGACACCACAGGATGTTGCCGTGCTTGATGCCATCAAGGCAATAAAATTCATCGAAAAACTGGAGATGCCAGTGATAGGAGTCATCGAGAATATGAGCGGAATGACCTGTCCGCACTGCGGGGGTACGCTGGATTTGTTTGGTATTGGTGGCGGGGAAAAAGCTGCACTTGAAAACGGTGTGCCGTTCCTGGGGGCAATTCCGCTTGATCCGGCAATGGTGAAAGCAGGTGACGAAGGACGCCCGTACATCCTTCGCCATGCCAATACACCCACGTGGAAGGCGGTGGATGCCGTGATGGAAAACCTGGTAAAAGTGGTTGAGTCATAATGAAAATTATTTTTTTAATGAACCTTAATTGAACGTCACGAGGGTGTGCCTGGTATGGGAAGGTATTCCGGTATTCCCGAACTGCTCGAACAGTTCATGAATGAACATGAGACTGATGAGCGGTGGATCACCGTTCACGAACTCCGTGACCGTTTCAACCTCACACGGTACCAGTGTAATACCGTTTCCGGGTTCCTGCGCCGGCTAAAATTCGGGACATTCGGGCGGTTCCAGTTTATTGTCGTAACAATTGAGCGGGTGCATGGTGCGAACCCGTCAGATCCTAAAAACTGCCGTTACCTGGTCAAGCGAAAAAGCTGGCTGCTTCAAAAGAACAGTCTGAACGAAAAGATGGAATGAAAACCTGGTAATTAAGAGATAATTACTCCACGAACTGATGACTACCTGATCGCCAACATCGCTGCATCCCATCTGCCCCGGGAACACCGCCAGTATCCTTCATAGGTCCCGATCCTTTGAGCGATACGCTGTGTCGGTTTTATCAGATTTTTTAGCCGAATTCATGGAAAATCGTTGTATCGGTCTTCTAATCGGGAGTTCATGGTTCTTTTTCCATAAGAAAACGACCACCTGATTCGCAAATAGTTTATTCAAAAAAGGGGCAGATACCCTGGATTGATAGTGTGATTTTTACATCGGTTGAGTGTGTTGTTAACAGTTCATCCCTTAATTATTCAATTGCCGGATAACCTCTTCTCTCACTGTATTCAGGGGGATTTTCAATGTACGTGCGATCCTTTTCAGGTCTTCGTATTCCGGCTTTTTTGCAATAATGTTCCCGTTTACCGAGGAGGTTTTGACACTGATATCAAATTCCTCCCCCCCGACCACTACCTTCCTCGTTTGTCGTGTACGATTTGCAACTAAACGGGGAATATCAAGGATCCTGACGCCAAGAGTGCCGGTTTCTTCCATAAGAATTTCCATGAGCCCGGGGTAATCTAGTTGATTTGTAATGATATGCAGGATCTGTACGGGCCGGTTCTTTTTTCCTGATGCAGTTGTAACATACACGTCAACGGCACCTGCTTCGCGGAGTCTTTCAAGCGTGTAACCAACCGTCTCCCCCGGGATATCATCGAGATTTGTCTCGAGCATGATGATCCGGTCCTGGATTGCATCAAAATTTGTACCTTCAACCACTCTCAGGACCGGGGGTCTTCCTTTTATACTCCGCGAACCAGTCCCATAACCAGTTTTCAACGGTGTCATGGGTGGATATGCATCAACAACTCTTTGTGCAAGATTGGCAAAAATAGCGATTCCGGTCGGGGTAGACAACTCCGTGTCCGCAGGAAATGCTGAATACGGGACCTGGTGGCGACAGAGGATCTCTAACGTCGCCGGGGCAGGGCAGGCAATTTCACCGGTTGCAATCCGGGCAAACCCGGACCCAAGTACCGGTGGGGTCCCGTAAATTTGGCCTTCCAGAAATCCATGGTGATCGAGAAGGGATATTGACCCGAGAATGTCAAAGAGCGTATCGACAGAAGCCATCTCACGATGATGAAAACCGGAGCGATGGAGTTTCGCATCGGCTGCAAAAAGGTCAGAAATAATGGATTGTGTTTTTTGTTGAGCTGTCTCTGACAGGCCTACCTTTTTTGCAATAGTGTCTGCTGAACTCCGCAGATCGTCATGGTCCCTGTGGTTCCTCTCCTCGATATCGAGCAGTAGTTTTTTTGCAGAAATTCCACCTGCATCAACCTCCTGGACCTCGCATGAAAAATGTTCGCAGCAGGGTAGTTCATTGATCGCATCGACCAGGGGTACGAGATGTTCACTTGACCCGGTAAGGTCCACGAGCGCTGCGAGGAGCATATCTCCGGATATTCCGGCAATTTTAGGGTCAATTACCAGGACTTTCATGCCAGATGGTTCCTATGCTGCCACGGGCTGGTTCAGACGGGTATAGATCTTTTTTGCAAGCCGGGCTACTTCAAAAGCCCTGTCACGTGCACCGGGTATCGCCTTGGTAAGGTATGCCCCGGCTTCTGCCCGTTTTGATGCCGCCTTTGCATCTTCACCAAGCAGGGTTGCGACTGCTGCAGGAACTGTTACGTTGATGATAGTATGGCCGATATATTGCAGTTCCTGGGTAAGTACTGCCCCGGCAAAGAGGGCAGTCCCCATGTCAGGGTTTTCCCTGGCTTTTTCGTTCAGAGCGAACTCAGGGACGGCTTTTGCCGCCAGGTTCTCGATGTGGTACGGTTTACCATCGATCGTTATATCGTAGGACACATGGGAATCAAAAGCCCAGTACCTTTTGGTGAATTCGTCCGTCCGTCTTCCCTGTGGTTTTATTGTAGTAAATTTTAATGATATTTTATGACCGGTAAACCCGGATAACACGGCTGAACCACGTGACTCGACTGCAGCCTTTCTCTCTTCATCAAGTGCTCGTGCGGCCTCTTCAACGGATTTCCCGGCTTTCATCATCTCGTAGACCTTTACCGCCCGGCGATAGATTGCCCGGTCACGGACGTCCTCGCTGGCAAGGATACATGCATGGGATACCGAACCCCTTGAAACGGTCTCGGCTTTCCTTGCGATGGTATTGAGTGAGCAGAGTGCCATCTCGGGGTCGATAAAGGAATTCATCTTATAATCGGTGATCGCTTCAGCAACAGGGTACGGATCCCCTCCATGCTTAATGAGAAGGCGGATTGCTGGCATGCAGTCCCCGCATACGTGACCCAGGGGCGGGTTGACCGGGCCTCCGGAGAACCCTGCACCTATGATCGGGGACTCTTCAAATCCCGCGAATATTTCTTCGAATGCCATGGATGCAATGACCGAAGGGCCGCCGATATCTTTCAGTATAAGGCCAAAGTCCCCGATTACCCGTGCCGTATCATACTCCTCATGAGTCCCCCTCACATGGATCTTCGGAGGCAGTTTTGCTGCATCCCTTGCGCCCTTTCCTGCAATAAAGGCTGTATCGACATCCCCGAATGTGCCGAATTCCTCCCCTAGTGCCGCATCAGGATGAATCATTTCGAGTGCAATGGCGGCTCCGATAAGTGCCGGCCAGAGTGGGTATGCTGTAATACCAGCACCATGCATGCTCTTCATGATCGCTTCGGTGCCCACTCGTGCGGTATTGCTGGCAAGTTCGGGGATATTAATATCCTCCCCGAGCGCACTGTGGCCGTAAATCGCCCCACCTGCAATGAATGGCGGTAGGACTGCCCCATCAACACGGGTGAGTTTCTTGTCCATGAGCTCGTTATAAACGGCCAGGTACGCAGGGAATGCAGGAATTTTGTGAGTGAACTTTCCTGTAGTAAGTGCAATCGCACTCGTCCTTGGCGCGCCAGCATGCATCCTCGCAATCGCCCCGAGCTTCCGGTTCCCGAGGGGAACTCCGGACCGTGCACAGGAACCCGTAAAATAGGCAAGTGATGCCACAATCAGCGCAGCATTTTCAGGAGCGGCACCTGCCAGCATTGCCTGGCGGATTGCCTTTTCCATCACCATATCAAGTGGCAGGCTTCCCGCAGCTGCATCCACAAGAGTCATGCGGCTTAATAGTTCCATATCCGAGGACCCCGCGCTACAGAATACGTCCTCTGCAAGTGAGTTTGCGGCACAGTAAACGGGAATTACCAATGAACCATGTCCTTTGGTCGCCGCTTCAAGCTTGTCATTGGTCATATAGTCTGGTTTAAAAGTGGCTGCTGCCTGGGTAGCCAGTAAGATCTTCTCCCTTTCGTCAGTCATAATGAACAACACGCCGGTTTCTAATTGGTTATCGGTGGTGGTTCAGATAATAGTTGGGATGTGACGGGTAACCATGCAACCCTGCCCTGAAAAAGAGTTTAGTTTTCGGTATTGAAGGATCATGAAGCCTCACGCCTCATCGGGCGTACATCGGCCCCTTCCAGTTCCCCGTTTGCCCATGCGTACCGGTCCCTGATCGTGGGTGGCAGGTCTTTCTCCTCGATCGGTGTGAAACCGAACTGGCGGTAAAATTCCACGAGATTTAATACAGAATGCATATAGAGCGTATTTTTACCACAGGCCTCAACTAACCCGCTGACAACTGCCTTTGCATACCCGTGACCTCTCTTTTCTACTGGTGTAAACACCGCATCAAGCTCGTAGCCATCCGTATGCTTTTTGCACCGGGCAAGGGAGACAAGGGTATTCCCCTGGTATGCTCCGAATATCCGGTCATTTCTCGGGTCCCCCTTTGTCTCGTGGTAATCAGTCCACAACGATTCTGCCAGGGTAAATTCAGCGCTTAACAATTCCTTCACAGGGATACCATTGATATCATTCAGGCAATTCTCTCCGGATCTCCACTGAGGGAGAGGTGGATTCAGACTACCTTCACCAGAGCCTTCAACCCGGTAACCGGCAGCCGGAATATGAATTTCGAACCTTGCACCCCGGCCTTCTTCACCTGTTTCGACAATGGTCATTCCTGAAACTTCGATAATCTGACGACAGATAAAAAGACCGATCCCCTTGTGACCACCCGAATCATATTCAAATATCTGTTGTTTTTTCAAAGCCGGGATACCAGGGCCGTTATCTTCAATATAGAGGATAAGCCCCTCCCCCTGTTCAAGATACCTGACAAGGAGGAGGTTAAACCCTTCTGCATACTGGAATGAGTTTGCCACGATATGGCGTAGTACATCCCTGATGAGCGGGTCTGCATACACTTCAAGTCTCTCACCCCAGAACCTGACAGAAACCCCCTCTCTCAATTTTGAAAATGCCATCGAAACAAGTGGTTCCTGGACATTCTGCCATACTGGGGGCGTTGTCCCAAGGTTCCTGTAGGATAACGTAAGGTCTATCCGGCGGGAAACAGTCGAGATCTTCGTTCCTATCTTTGTAAAAAAAACATTTGAAAGAGCGTCAGTGACCTGGATTTTTGCCTGCCGGACTATCTCTATGATCTCATTTACATCCCTCTGGAGATGGTCGGTTGAAATACTTGACAGGAGGTTGAGCTTGTCATTTGCCATTTTTAATGCGTTCTCGGCCGTAACCCGGGGGGTAATGTCGATAAATGTCAGAATGGCCCGGTGGCCGGGAAGCAACGCTCCTGATAGTACCACCCGGGCAGCTCTATTGTCTCCGGCTGTAAAGGTGGCCTCACCGGAAAATGCCGGTTTTTCAGTTGTAAGACCTGATAGTTTTCCCTCCTCTCCTTCTTTGTCCCAGAATAATGTTACTGGTGCCCCTTTCAGGTCCAGAACATCTTTCTTCAGGAATTTACAGGCCCGTTGGTTAACTTCCTCGATCACCCACCCGCTTTCCGTATCACGGATAAGGAGACTGCCTGCCCACGAATGATCAAAGAGGCCACGGTACAGGGCCTCATTTTCCCGGAGTCGGGCAGTGATCGTTGCTACCAGCCACCCGATCCCGATTATTACCACGATCCTCAAGACTGTTTCAAAAAGGACTCCTGATTCTGTACCCAGAAAAACGAGGACCATGGCAAAATAAGTCCCTCCAAGAAAGGCTGAAAAAAGAAGCCCGTACCTGGGATACCGGTACGCCGACAGGACCACCGGGATATACAGGAGATGGGAAAACACGATGGTGATCCCTGATAACAGGCCACCAAGTATCAGGCCAAGGGAAACAGCAGTACTTGCGATTATTGCAATATTCCAGGCAGAATCACGTCTGTTAAAATCTAATAGTCTCATGCAATTTTCTCCGGGCGGGCCATCATAATTACAATTATCCTTTCGGAATTTTCAATGGTAATTCATTTTGTATTGAAAACAATCTCGATGGATCCAGGCACGCTTTCAATTACATGAAAGAGTGTGCTCCCGCAATAAAATCGTTTCATTTTTCTCCGGGCAGGCACATCAGAAAAAATCCTAAAAACCAAAATTTACATCTTTTATTACAAATCGGGCTTAAAAGAAAACTATTATGGTCTCCTGAAGGGAAAACTGATTGTAATGAAAAATGCATTCCATATCATGCTCATCCCGACATTAGGCTGCCCCTCAAAATGCAGTTACTGCTGGAGTTCCGAGGAGGGGTCACCGGTAATGAGCATTGAAACGGTTCAAGAGGTGATCAACTGGCTTAAAGATCTCCAGAAGAACCGGATCACATTTACGTTCCATGGCGGTGAACCACTCCTTGCCGGGGCTGATTTTTACCGGAATGCATTACCACTCATTTCGAACGGGTTAAAGGACCAGAACCCGGAATTTGCCATGCAGACCAACCTCTGGAGGATGACCCCGGAAATAGCCAAAATCCTGGCCGGATACCACGTCCCAATCGGGTCCAGCATCGACGGTCCCGAGGACATTAACGATTCCCAGAGGGGGGATGGTTACTTCAGCAAGACGATGGCCGGGTACAGGATAGCAAAAGATAATGGTCTCACGGTGAGGTTCATCTGCACATTTACCTGTGAATCTGTGAAATCCAGGGAAGAGATTGTTGATTTTTTCTACCGGAACAGGTTTGTCCTCAAACTGCACCCGGCACTGCCATCACTGCGATCTGAAAACCCGAAACAATGGGCACTTGACCCGGAAGAGTACGGGGACCTGCTTGTGTACCTGCTTGACAAGGCCATCGAACACCACGGGGACATGGAGATAATGAATATCAATGACCTTTGCAGGTGCGTATTTACCCGCCACGGATCGGTCTGCACCTACGTGGACTGCATGGGAAGTACATTTGCCGTAGGGCCTGATGGTACTATATATCCCTGTTACCGCTTTGTGGGAATGCCGGAATATGCAATGGGAAATGTCCGTGATCATCCCACTCCCGAAGATCTGGCCCGGTCCGGACCGGGAAAACTGTTGGCCCGGTATAAGGAATATGTGGACAAGGAATGTGGGAAGTGTTCACATATCAGGTACTGCAGGGGTGGATGTCCATACAATGCCATTGCACCGACGGGTGGAGAAATAAAGGGCGTTGACCCCCATTGTATCGCATATAAACGTATTTTTGATGAGATCAACGAACGGCTTGACAGGGAAATGTTTGAGTCATCCCCCATGGAAATGACCGGGTTTCAGCCAGGTCATGGGAAAAGAAAAAAACCTGGCGTGATGGCACTCATGCATAAGTCAGTTTCAGATTATTGACAGGCCTTTTCCTGAAAGATGGCAGTTATACACGACGTTTTTGTCGGGTCTCCCTAGCCTATTAAATATTGCCTCAAATATTGCAATAAAATGTTTTCACCAGCAGACACTGAAATCCTGCGTTGGTGAGTCCTGATAGCAAATCGCCGATAAGAGCGCTCAATATAGTATATATATGAAAACATCTGCACAATTTTTTTTTAGTTAATGAAATATAACATTAGTTGATATCCCCAATATGGCATTATTTTATTAATCCGGCGAAAATAAAGGCAGAAAACCCCCAAAACGTTTCGAAACCTTTAATTAAGTTATAACCAACCTCTTTAATTGAACCACAAAGGGTTTGTACTCGATGTGAGTCGTAATGCAGCATGAACACTCTCGTGCACTATTACAGCACGCAGGAGGAGGCTAAATGGACAACATTGTATTTAGCATTGGAATTACTGCACTGGCAGGAGCACTTGCCACTGTAGCCGGTGCTGCGGAAGATGTTGAATCTGATATCGGATCACAGGGGGACCCGAACTCACAGGTTCAGCTCGCACCGCAGATGGGTTACATTCATAGAATTTATAACAAGGCAATTGCTGGTGAACCACCCGCCTGGGGTCTTTGGATCGCATTGGGGGCTGGAATTGCATGGGCATTTATGGCCATGCAGATCAACCCGATTCTCGCGATCGTCCTCGGGGCCGGACTGGCCACCTTCGTCCAGGGAGTATATTCAACCACTGCTTATTTAGGAAGGACGGCAAGTCTTTCCAAGTTTGGACAGCCGGTGTATATCGATATTATCAAGTCGATGACCACCGTGACCATGGCACATGCATTTGTCGCCATATTCGCAACGGTGACACTCTGTCACCTGATGAATGCCGCACTCGGCCACCCGTTCCCACTGCCCTTACTCGGATTAGTATGGGGTATTGCACTCGGTGCAGCCGGATCTGCAACTGGCAACCCGTACTACGGAAAAGAACGCCAGTACCAGACACAGAATTTTGGTGCAGGCGTCCCGATCTCTGCATCGGGTAATATCGTCCGTTACGCAGAAGCCGGAGAGCGCAATTCGCTCGATAATGGTTTCTTCACCGCAAAACTCGGCGGGCCCGCATCAGGGGTCTGTTTCGGACTGATCGTATTCCTCGAACTCTGGAGGACGGTTCTCTTTGAGAAAATCGGTGCCGGATGGGGAGCGATCATCGTAGGCGTTATTATTATTCTTATCTTCACCATAATCGACCGCTATATTGAGGTCTGGGCAAGGAAGAATTACGGACCATACACAAAACCGGAGGAGACATCCTCATGAGCGCTCTTGGAGGTGCGAAGCCAGCAGGAGGCTCAACAGGAATTGCGCCGGTTCCAACATTAATCTCGCTGGTTATCTTCGTAATTATCTTTGCAATAATGTACATGTATGGTGGATCACTCGGCGTTACTGCCCTCATCGGGATTGTAATAGGTGGGCTCCTTATCGGATTCGGGGTTCACTTTGTGCCAGTCGGTGGTGCACCTGCTGCAATGGGACAAGCTCCGGGTATTGCGACCGGTGTCGCGATGCTGGCTGCTGGTGGCGGTCTCGCCGGTCTCTTTGGCGGCGCATGGGCAGCTTCACAGGGTACCCTGGTTGCTGTCGTCACTGGTGCAATCGGTGGCGGTCTTATGCTTGCAATCACGTGCTTCTTCGTGAACTTTGTCTATATCTACGGGATGGGTATTCCCGCTGCATCCGGAAAGGTCAAGAAAGACCCGATTACCGGAGACTCACAGCCCGAGTATAAGTCCCAGGGTACAGAAGGTCACGGACTGCCGTTCGTATCGTTTGTCGGCGGCGTCATCGGCGGTATCCTTGGTGGTGCCGGCGGCACGTTGATCTACCTGATGCTGCTCGATGTATACAATGCATCTCTGCCGGGAGTCATGAAAGCAACCGCAGTACAGGTTGAACCAATCGCAGTCTCGCTCGCCGGGATGTTCGCAATCGGTATGTTCCTTGTTATTGCAGTGCTTGCTGCATACAACATCACAGGAACGATCGAAGGCCCGCATGACCCGAAATTCAAGCGGTTCCCACGTGCATTAATTGCATCGGCAGTTGCATCCGCACTCTGCGGAGTAGCAGCTATTATGCTGGTGATGGTGTGAGGTGTTAGAAAATGTCGGTAAAAGTTGAAGTTATCGAAGGTGGCGTACCCCACCAGAAGATCCTCATAGCCGGGCTCGTTCTCGCAGTGATCGGGCTTTATCTCTCATACCTCAACGTGATTGTCGGGACTCAGATGTTTGCGTTCTTCGGCGGGCTTGCAGCAATTGCAGCGCTTGTCTGGGGTAGCCACACTATCAAAGTCCTTGCAAGCTACGGTATCGGAACAGGAGTTCCATCTGCAGGGATGATCGCATTCGGCTCAGGGGTTATTGCATTCCTGTTTGCGACAAAATACGGAGTATTAGCACCAATCGTTGCGATAGTCCTCGCAGCAGTAATCGGTGCAATCCTTGGTTACCTCGCAAATGAAGTCTTATCAATGCATATCCCGGTGATGATCAAGTCACTCACGGAAATGGCCGTGGTCGGAGCACTGAGCCTCATGGGGTTCTCTGCAATGATTACTGGATCGTTCGCATTCTCTCCGCAAGGCTCTTTCATCTTTTCACTAACCACCGGTTCAGTAAAAGTCCTTGGAATGAGCCTGCCATCCTACCAGTCATCTTATATTGGCGGAGCGCTCATTGCGACAGTATTCCTGCTCGGGGCCATCGCAATCCAGCACGGGTTTAATGCCTGTCTTGGACCAGGTTGGAAACAGGACCGTATGCTTATGCTTGTTGCAGAGTGCGGGTTCCTTTCCATGATGATGTGCGCAATAATGTCAGTGGCTCTGATCAGTCTGGCTGCAGCAATCCTCTCGTTCATTGTCGGTCTGCTCGGGTGGTATTACACCTACACGAAGTATATCGAGCTCTCAAAGAGAGATGCAGCGGCATGGCTCGATGCAAAACCAATTCCAGAAGTGGAGGGACACTAACATGTATATCCAGGTACTTCCGGAGTATGGACTTGTTGCAGACCCGATGATCGGTATTGTTACAACTGCAGGAGAATCACTTTCACCCATACTCGAGAAAGTTGAGATTCTTGAAGCAGTCTCGGATGACCTTGTGAATATGCTCTCAGGGGAAGGTAATTTCCTTGCCTCATTCCCGGGAAGAGAGAAATCCCTGGTCATTGCCGGTAGCATGAACGCGTTCTGGTATGGACTCGCTATAGGCCTGTTCATCGCAGGGATAATGGTGTTCCATCTTATTTGAGGTGAAAAAAATGGCAGAAAAGAAATCACCAGCAAGTGGATGGCCAATCGCAAAGGGCGACTTCCATTCAGGAGATGCCAACAGCCCGGTCGCAGTCGTGACCATGGGGTCTCACCTTGATG